>CAZFCR010000075.1:1920-11507 GCA_964517305.1 uncultured Akkermansia sp. | reverse complement strand
GCCAGTTCATGCGCGTTGATGTAATAATCAAAAAATCCCACGGTGCTCATGGTCTGGTGCTCCATGCCGCCGCTGAATGGCGCCATGCAATTACCGTATTTTTCCTGGTAATAGGGATACATGCCAAAAATATCACAGAAAAAATTCATCTGGTCAGGGAGTTCATCCAGCACTAGTTTTTGTCCGGTAATAAAAGTCTGGTTGTTGATGGCGTTGTCATAAATAAAATTCTGGATCAGGATCGAATCATTCACCAGGTATTGGGGTTTGGCGTATTGATTGTACTCCCTGTATTTGGCAACGGCCGTAGAGATGAGGTAATACGCGATGGGTTTTGAAGACTGCCATTCGTATCTTTTTTTATTGCCGAGGGTCACCACATTTTTTAAGAGACCGTTTGATCCGGCCATATTGGTTGAATCGGTGGTGATGTACACCCAGCTCGAATCTATCTTATCGGTGAGGATCTGTTTGCTCGGCCACCAGTGGTAGGCCACAAAACTTTCGCTCAGGCTCCAGGTGGCCTGGTTTTGCCACGCTCCGGATGTGCCCATGTTGTAACCGCTGCCGATGGCTGCGCCGCCTGTGGGCGCTGTGCCTTTATAATAAACGCTGACCGTAAACGATGCCCCCTGGCTGAGCGGGGAGGGGAGCCCGACTTTTACGGCACTGTCTTGCCTGATGGGATTGTAAAGTGCGCCATTAAAACGAATGGAGTCAATGCTGTGGTTGAGATGCAGTGTGGTCATAAAAGTATCAAGCACTGCCGAGGTAACTGTAGCCACCGTTTTGGCGTGACCCACAATGTATTTGGTGTTGCGTTCCAGCTGTAGATCCAGGTGAACGAATTTTACGTCGTACTTAAAATCATGCGAAGTTTGTGAAGAAAGCGCCGCCATTTTTGCCTGGTGCAAAACCATGGCCTTTGCGGATGCCTGTTTGTTTTTTGCACAATAGTGTTCCTGCGCCAGTGAGGGCAGACTGATCAGCGATAAAAAAAGTAAAATTTGTTTCATAAACATTTTAGGATTTACAAGGTACAGCGTTTTTTAATTACAAATACCATAAATTGATAAGTGGCTTAAAAACTAAGTTTTATCAGGCGGTCGCCTCTCCTTTATTTAAAAATTGCATGTAACTTTGGCCGATGTTAAAAAATGATCTTTTTATACGCGCCGCCAAAGGCCTTGACGTAGAACGTGCACCCGTGTGGCTCATGCGCCAGGCCGGTCGTGTATTGCCCGAATACCGCGCTACCCGCGCCCGCGCCAAAAATTTTGTTGAGTTTGTAAAAAACCCTGAACTGGCCTGTGAGGTCACCGTTCAGCCGGTAGATATTCTGGGCGTGGATGCCGCCATTATTTTCAGCGACATCCTTGTGATTCCTGAAGCAATGGGTTTGCCTTACCAGATGATCGAAGCCAAAGGTCCCTGGTTCGAAAACACCGTGAAAAACATGGAAGACGTGAACCAACTCAGGATCGCGGAAGCAGGTGACCTGGATTATGTGATGCAGGCCCTCCGGCTCACAAAAAAAACTTTGGATAACCGCGTGCCACTCATTGGTTTTGCCGGAGCGCCATGGACGCTGTTTGCATACATGATCGAAGGCAGCGGCAGCAAAACTTTCAGTAAAGCCAAACAGTTTTTATACACGCAGCCTGAAGCAGCTCATGCTTTGCTGGATAAGATCACCCAGAGCACCATCAATTACCTGAAAGGCCAGGTGCAGGCGGGTGTTGACCTGGTTCAGATCTTCGACTCCTGGGCCGGTGTGCTCAGCGAAAAAATGTATTACGAATTTTCGTTGCGCTACGTCGCCAGGATCAGTGAAGCGCTGGCCCCTTTGGTTCCGGTAACGGTTTTCGCAAAAGACGCGCATTACGCCATTCCTGAGATCAGCAAAACAGCCTGCAGCGCCATAGGACTCGACTGGACCATTGATCCGGCCCGCGCACGCAAAGAAGCCGGAAATAAAACGCTTCAGGGCAATGCCGATCCGTGTTTATTGTATGCAGATGAAAAAAAGATCATCTCCGAAACCCATGAGATGCTGCGTGCCTTTGGGAAAAACAGGTACATCTGCAATCTGGGTCACGGACTTTATCCTGATCTTGATAAAGGAAAAGTAAAACTGTTTGTTGACACCGTTAAAGCATTTAAGTGGTAAGATGAAAACAGCGCTGGTAATCGGAGCAAGTGGCCTCGTGGGCGGAGAGCTGGTAAAACTGCTGTCCGCGTCATCAGAATACAGCCGTGTTATTTTATTGAGCCGTCGCCCGCTGAACATCCATTATCCTAAAATAGAAGTGGGTGTGATCGATTTCGATTCGCCCGATCCTTCGCTGATAACAGGCGACGTTGTATTTTGCGCCATAGGCACCACCATTAAAAAGGCCGGCAGCAAAGAAGCACAGCGCCGCATTGATTTCGAATATCCGCTGAACCTCGCGCGCATCGCATTAAAGAATGGCGCAAAACAATTTGTACTCGTTTCTTCTCTGGGCGCTGATCACAACTCGTCCAATTTTTATCTCCGTACAAAAGGAGAGCTGGAAAAAGGGCTGACGGCATTAAATTTCCCTTCGCTGGTCATCATACGTCCCTCACTTATTCTGGGAAACCGCTCTGAATTCCGTTTCGGTGAGAAAATGGCAGTTGTTCTGATGGGTTTAATAAAACCCCTGATGTTTGGAAATCTGAAGCGGTATCGCGGTGTTCAGGCCTCGGCCATTGCCGCAAAAATGGTATCTGAAAGTCTTAAATCTGTTCAGGGATCACGGTTGATCCAATCCGAATCCATCTGATGACCTTGTTTTAGGAGGTATTAACAACTAAATAACCTCTTTCACGCTGATATTTAATCAGTTTCAGGGATTATTGGCAAAAATTCCCTATCTTTGCGCCCTTAATTTTATAAAATGTCTGAAATAAGAAACATCGCAATTATTGCCCACGTTGACCACGGTAAAACCACCCTGGTTGATAAAATTCTCCATACCTGCAAGCTGTTCCGTGAGAACCAGCAGACAGGCGAACTGATCCTGGACAATAATGACCTTGAACGCGAACGCGGCATCACCATTCTTGCTAAAAACGTAGCTGTAACATACAAAGGAACCAAGATCAACATCATTGATACTCCTGGTCACGCCGATTTTGGCGGTGAAGTAGAGCGTGTGATGAACATGGCTGACGGTGTGATCCTTTTGGTGGATGCCTTTGAAGGGCCCATGCCACAAACCCGCTTCGTAACCCAAAAAGCAATCGCAGCCGGTAAAAAAGCCGTGCTGGTGATCAACAAAGTAGATAAACCAAACTGTCGTCCTGATGAAGTTCACGATGGTGTATTTGATCTGTTCTTTAACCTTGGCGCTAACGAAGATCAGCTGGATTTTCCGACTGTTTACGGATCAAGTAAACAAGGCTGGATGGGTCCGGACTGGAAAAAACCGACCGAAGACATCACTTTTTTATTGGATACCATTCTTGAAAAAATTCCTACAGCGCCAAAACGCGAAGGAACACTTCAGATCCAGATCACTTCACTCGATTATTCAACCTACATCGGCAGGATCGCTGTAGGCCGTGTGTTCCGCGGAACAATCAAAGAAGGTATGCCTGTGAGCGTTGTAAAACGTAATGGCAACATTCAGAAATCAAGGATCAAAGAACTTTATATTTTCGACGGTCTCGGCAAAGTAAAAGTAACTGAAGTGCCTGCGGGCGACATCTGTGCTTTTACAGGGATAGAAGGATTTGAGATCGGCGATACCATCGCTGATTTTGACAATCCTGAAGGCATGCCATTGATGAACATCGATGAGCCTACCATGAACATGCTCTTCACCATCAACAACTCGCCTTTCTTTGGTAAAGATGGTAAGTTTGTAACCTCACGTCACCTGCGTGACCGTTTGATGAAAGAGCTTGAAAAAAATCTCGCTCTTCGTGTGGAAGAAACACCATCACCTGATTCGTACTTTGTTTACGGTCGCGGTATCCTTCACCTTTCAGTTCTCATCGAGACCATGCGTCGCGAAGGATATGAATTACAGGTTGGACAGCCACAGGTGATCATCAAAGAAATTGATGGTGTAAAATGTGAGCCGGTTGAGGTATTAACAGTTGACGTGCCTGAAGAATCATCGAGCAAGGTAATTGACCTCGTGAGCCAGCGCAAAGGCGACATGCTGGTGATGCAGCCAAAAGGCGACCTCATCCACATGGAGTTTGAAATTCCGAGCCGTGGTATTATTGGTTTAAGGAATAACGTGTTAACTGCAACGGCAGGGGAAGCCATCATGGCGCACCGTTTCAAGGCTTTTGAGCCATGGAAAGGACCTATTCCCGGCCGTATCTCTGGTGTATTGATCAGCAAGGACAAAGGCAACGCGGTAGCATACAGTATTGATAAACTCCAGGACCGCGGTAAATTTTTTGTGGAAGCGGGAGAAGAAATTTATCCGGGCATGATCATCGGCGAGCACATTCGCCCTGATGACCTGGTAGTGAATATCTGTACTGAAAAAAAACTCACGAACATGCGTGCCAGCGGTAGCGACGAAAAAATGCGCATCGCGCCAAAAATTAAATTCAGCCTCGAAGAGGCCATGGAATACATTCAGGGTGATGAATACGTGGAGATCACGCCAAACAACATTCGTTTGCGCAAGATTTACCTCGATGAGAACGAGCGTAAACGCATGGGCAAACAACTGGAAGCACAGTAAACGTTTGTGTTTAGAAGAGGGAAGACCCTGGGCAGCAATGTCCGGGGTTTTCTTTTTTTGTTGGATGATGAGATAAAAATCACCAGCGAAATCTAAATAACAGATGTGTTATTTTCTTAGCAGTTTCTCAATTGCTGTGTATATCAGCTGCATTTCTTCGCTGCCGGTACAATAAGGCGGCAGAATGTAAAGTGTATTACCAAGCGGTCGCAGCAAAATGTTTTCCTCCAGAAAAAACTGGTACAGGGCATCGCGCTGACTGTTAAAGTATGAAGTGTTTTCGTTGTTGTGAATGTCAAAGGCCAGGATGGTGCCGCAGGTCCTGATGTTTTTTACACCTGAAAATTGTTTAAGAATTTTCGCAAACGCTAAATGTTGATGTGTGATGTTCTTAATATTTTGTTGCGTTGTTTCATTCAGTAATAATTCCAGACTCGCAACACCGGCGGCGCAAGCCAGGGGATTGGCCGTATAGGAATGTCCGTGAAATAAGGTTTTGAGTTTATCATCTGACAGAAACGCGTCGAAGATCTTTTTGCTGCAGCTGGTTGCGCCCAGGGCCATGGTGCCACCGGTGATGCCTTTTGAAAGACAAATAATATCGGCCTGTGAATTTAAATGATCGCAGGCAAAGAGTTGTCCGGTACGGCCAAATCCCGTCATCACTTCATCGGCTATACACAATACATCAGCCTCACGGCAGAGGCTCATCAGTACATCGAGGTGTTTGGCCTCATACATCAGCATGCCACCTGCGCCAAGTATAAGTGGTTCGAAGATAAAAGCCGCGATCTCGTTTTTATTTTCGCTGAGTGTTTGTTTAAAAGCCACAATGGCTTTTTCAGGATCGTTTTTATCAGGGAGCGGAACCGTGATCACATCAAACAACAATCCGCCAAAGGCATTGGTAAATGCGCTGCGGGCGCTTACCGACATTGATCCAAAAGTGTCGCCGTGATAACTGTTCTCAAAAACAATAAATTTTGTTCTGCTGATGTTCTGGTTGTGCCAGAACTGTATGGCCATTTTCAGCGCCACTTCAACAGCCGTTGAGCCGTTGTCGGAGTAAAATATTTTTTCCTGGCTGGAAGGCAGGATCTTTAATAGACCTTCGGCCAGTGTTACAGCGGGTTCGTGTGTGAAGCCGGCAAAGATCACGTGTTCAAGCGTATTGAGTTGTCTGGTGACAGCCTCCGAAATTGCAGGGTGGGCGTGTCCGTGCAGGTTCACCCACCAGGAGGAAGTGGCATCCAGGTATTTTTTACCTGCGTCACTGTAAAGCCAGCTGCCTTCGCCGCGTAAAATGCCAATGGGCGTTCCCGCGGTTTTCATCTGCGTGTAAGGATGCCAGATGGTTTTCAGATCTCTTTCTCCAAGGGTCATTGCAGTAGCCGAATGAGTGAAGGTTTGAATTGTTGCGCCAGATCCTGAATGGTTTTTTTGTTGATCGTGTTCAGATTTCCAATTTGGCCGATCAGTTCAATACCGGAGTAATTTAAGATAAGTTCTTCAGTCGCAGTGTTTGACTCGCCATTAAAAATGATGCCGGCGATGGGGATCCGATTATGTTTCAGAACTTCCACTGATAACAAGGTATGATTGATGCTGCCAAGGTAATTGCGACTGACTAAAAGTACAGGGATGTTCCAGTGTTTGAGCAGATCAAGATTCAAAGTATCGTTGTTTAACGGCACCATGATGCCGCCGGCCAGTTCAATGACCAGCGTGTTTTGTGTCTCAGGTAAATGAATGTCGTTAAGCGATAGCTGCAGGTTTTCAAGTGCCGCTGCCGCATGAGGTGACATGGCCGCTTTGAGTCGGTAAGTTTCAGGATGAAAGTGCGAAACAGAATTGGAGATCAGTTCACGCACTTTATCTGTGTCCGCATGTTCCAGTTCGCCTGCCTGAACGGGTTTCCAGTAATCAGCAGCGAGCGCTTCGGTGACAATGGCCGAGACAATGGTTTTACCCACCTCAGTGCCAATGCCTGCTATCACCAGTTTTTTATGCATGGATACAAGTGTTGAGTGCCAGCAGCAAAGCGTCGACCTCCTCAGCAGTATTGTGGAGGTGAAGCGAAATGCGCAGACGTTCTTTTCCCGCCGGCACTGAGGGACTCAGAATCGCGCGGACGTCGAAACCTTTTGACTGCAGATTTTTTGCCACGGCGCGGGCTCTTTCGTTGCCGCTGATGATCACACTCTGAACAGGACTGTTGCTCGGAATGAGTTGAATGGTGTCGTGTTCCGTAAAGCTGTGTTTGAATCTTTGGATCAGGTGGTGGAGATGTGAATTATCAAAGTCAGGCGCGGCAAGTTGTTGGTAAGCCTGCTGAATGTGCAGCAGCGAGGAGGGTGGAAGAGCAGTCGTAAAAATAAATGACCGTGCAAAATTGATAAGGTAATTGCGCAGTACTTCTTTTCCTAAAACAATGGCACCGTGTCCGCCCAATGCTTTTCCAAATGTATGCACCCGTGCAAAGACTTTGTTTTCAAGATTCAGGGCGTTAACCAGTCCGCGGCCGTTTTGCCCGAACACACCGGTACCATGCGCTTCATCAACGATGAGGTTCGCGCCGAAATTCTCACAGACCTGTGCGATCTCCGTCAAGGGCGCACTGTCGCCATCCATGGAATAAACAGATTCAACCGCCACAAAACTATTTCCTGTTGCTTTTTCCAGCTTCTTTTTCAGTTCGTTGATATCATTGTGCGCAAAGCGCAAACGGTTCGCATAACTTAGCCGGCAACCATCAATGATGCTGGCATGAATGAGTTCGTCACAAATAAGGGTATCGCCCTTCCCTGCAATGCTTGAGAACAAACCAACATTGGCATCGTAACCCGAATTAAAAATTAATCCTGCTTCAGCTCTGTGAAATGTTGCAATGTCTTTTTCAAGTTTTTCGGCCAGCGCCGTGTTGCCTGAGATGGATCGTGACCCGGTTGCGCCGTTTAGCAACAGAGTCTGATCTTTTTGATCTTCTTTTTTTAAACGTGAAAAACTGAGGTAATCGTTGGAACAAAAATCAACTAGGCCTTCGTTCACCTGAAGTGAACGGTACAACGCGGCCTCCGACCTTTTGTCGAGTACCTCCTGCAAATGCTGGTGTATGGATTTGGTGAGCAGATCCATTGTCAGTTTAAACCGCGGCTTCTTCTTCTTTGTTTTTAAATGCTTTGCGGGGCGTTAAGCCCAGGATCTCAAACATTTTCATGTCTTCGTTGAACTCAGGGTTGGGGGTGGTAAGTAATTTATCGCCTGCAAAGATCGAGTTCGCTCCAGCCATAAAACACAAAGCCTGTTCCGGCATGCTCATTTCCAATCTGCCTGCAGAAAGCCGCACAACAGTTTTTGGCATGATGATGCGCGTGGTAGCAATCATGCGCACCATGTCCCAAACCGGCACACGCTGCTGGTTCTCGAGAGGTGTACCTTTAACCGCAACTAATGCGTTGATGGGAACAGATTCCGGATGTTGTGGTAAAGTAGAAAGCACCTGCAACATGCCAACGCGGTCTTCAACCGTTTCTCCCAGACCAATGATGCCGCCTGAACATACAGTAAGTTTGGCTTTGCGGGCGTTTTCAATGGTTTTCAGCCTGTCTTCATAAGTACGTGTGCTGATGATGTTGTTGTAATTTTCTTCAGAGGTATCCAGGTTGTGGTTGTAAGCAAACAAACCGGCGTCTTTGAGTTTCTGCGCCTGTTCGTAATTGAGCATGCCCAGGGTGCAGCACACTTCCATGTCCATGCTGTTAACGGTTCTCACCATTTCGAGCACTTTGTCGAAATCGCGGTTATCGCGCACTTCGCGCCAGGCAGCGCCCATGCACAAACGGGATGAACCGCCTTCTTTGGCTTTTTGCGCGGCTGCAACCACTTCTTCAAGTTTCAGAAGCGCATGTGTTTTTACATCCGTGTGGTAACGTGCGGCCTGCGGACAATACGAGCAATCTTCAGGACAGCCTCCGGTTTTAATGGAGATGAGTGAGCTGATCTGCACTTCGCCGTAATCTTTGTTTTGGCGGTGAATGGTGGCAGCATCGAAAATAAGGTCCAGTAGAGGACGGTGGTATATTTCAGAGATCTCTTCTTTTGTCCAGTTGTTCCTGATCATAATTTATCTTTAAATAATTTTCGCGGCCGAATTTACGGATTTTTTCCCGCAGCCTCCATGATTGCTCTGCCAATGAGGAAAGCGCTTCAACAGAAGTAGCTTAAAAGCCCGCGCTTTTATTTTGTGGATCGCAGTTATTTGCCTATTTTTGGCCTCCTCAAATCGGTATTACTGCTCCTATAGCTCAGCTGGTTAGAGCATCAGACTCATAATCTGAGGGTCCCTGGATCGTGCCCAGGTGGGAGCACAAAAGCAGAAAGGCCTTGTCGGGTAAATTCCGGTAAGGCCTTTCGCTATTGTGCGCCCACAAACCTGCGGAAGCAGGTTTATTTTAGCGCAGCTAAAATCTGGGCGAGATTTTATCCCGACGCAGCGCAGCGGATGTCGGGAAGCCCAGGTTGGAGCACAAAAGCTAATTCTTTATCAATTAGCAAACTACGAAGAGTAGCACTGACGTGTTGCTCTTTTTTTTGAAGTTAACCACCCGTTCCGGGAGGTCCTTCGGGGAGGTTGTTTTCTTGCCAGCCTACCTTAATCAACAAAATGTTTTAAATCCCCTATTGACTATCTGGAAAATCCTGGGTACGGTTATAGACCTAACTGATCATTAGAGCAAAGTTTTACTTTCATGTTCTTACAAGATTAAGTTACCGCCAGCCATGACCTTGGCGATTTCGGTCGTACGATTAAAGCTTTGAGATTACTTTTCCTTTCTTACGCCCTTGAACGGATCT
>CAZFCR010000075.1:0-1910 GCA_964517305.1 uncultured Akkermansia sp. | reverse complement strand
TACATCCAGGAATCGACCTGTATCCGAATCACGCTTAACCAAAGGGTCAATTTTATCGTTATAGGTTTGCGAGCGATCCTTCACAGCCCCATTACGATGCCCATCACCAGACTTGCCATTTTTTGCCATAGACTCTTACCTCCTTTCTGCTTTTTATTATTTCTTGATTCTTCGGCACGTTTATGCGAAACGATTAATTTGTAATTAACCCCATCACCTAATCCGACTTCCGAGTGCTTACAACAATTTATATCGCATAGCAGGTTTTCTTTTTTTTCAAGACGTCCTTCAACGAAACGATAAGTGACAGTGCCAACATCAAAAAAACCAGACGGTTGCACCACCATTGACAATAACTGTTGCATTTCTAAACCAGCAAGACTCAAACTGAATGAAAACACATTCTGATTTGAATGTATCATGTGTTCTTTCGGTAATCCCTGTATATATTGTGGATCATCTAACTGACCACTCATTTCAAGTGATACCAATTCAGGGCAGTATTGCTCAGAACATTGCAAACATTGCTTACCAGGATAAACAGTATGCGCCTTCCAATCTGCTCCACGTAACTTCCCACTTTGTTTAACTCTCACCGAAATTCCACCATCAATGACTGGGATCAAATGAGCATAAGCAATAGTGTTTAACACATATCTAGCCCAAGGGCGGTCAACGCATGAAAACAGCACATCACAGTTGAGTGCTGCTTGCAATCCAGGCTTTTCGATTATGGAGTAAGGGATAGCAAGAACTTCAAACTCACTGGCGGTTGAACTTAACTTTAAACCTGCAGCGATGACATCGACCTTTAATTTTCCGATCGATTTTTTATAAGCGTATAAAACACGATCTCTGTTTTTTTGTTCGATGCGATCGAAATCAATTAGAGTAATCCGTTTAACTCCCAGTCTGGCGAGGTTTTCCGCAACAATACTTCCGACACTACCTAAACCAACGATACCAACGTGAAGCCTTGCGAGGTCTGCCTGACATTCCATTCCCCAGGACGAAACCGTTCTTAAAAGTTCTTCTGAAGGTTTTGGCGGGGGTAGCAGTGAGTCGTTATAAGATATTGAGATACCTTCACCGATCACCCTCACAGATTCTGCCCAGCATCGATTTTGATTTTGTTTATTCTTAATCCAAAATCTCGCACTCCAGGTTGCATCTGACCCCACTGTGAGTCCAACTAAAGGTAAGCCAGTTACAGCGTAAGCAGTTTTGCTTAAAGACGTTTCCGTATTCACATCATCTTCAGACATACGCTGCCATCCAGGAAAAGGGTGGCTATGCAAGAATGCAATGCCAGCTTTTCTTTTTAGTGCAATGTCTATTACTCGCTCCAGGTAACACGGATTGAAGGATACATTTCCATGCACATCACGATCGCTTTCTTCGGGCATAATGATATCCTGAATGATGGCGGTGGCTCTTGTTCCTCCTGTACTTGGTATCCAAAGCGCAAAACATAGATCCTCTTGCTCATCATCCCTGATCAAGTGTTGCAGCAGCAACTTGTTTAACTTTGCAGTTATAGCAATGCTGTATGTCATAGCGTATCCATTAAGTGATTAATATGTCGGAGGTAGGCTCTTACGGGACCGTTAGCAGGGGTCCAACCGTTGAAAGGGCGGCTCCAATACTGCCAGGTTCCATCAAACGCTTGCCCATGCCTATCTGCACTTGAGTGAATACCGCTAGATGGGTGCGTTCCACCGCCTGAGTTTAACGGAAGTAGGTGTGGAGATACATGTGGACCTGAAGGCGGAATCTCAGGAAATTGAGGTGGAATACATAAACCAAGTTCGATTATTTTCCCTTGGTATTTCCCGCTCAGAATTGTGTAGGAGAAGGGGTTGTCTCAAAAGGGCAGCCTCTTTTTTTTAATATCATGGAAGAATTTGTTG
>CAZFCR010000074.1:2519-11509 GCA_964517305.1 uncultured Akkermansia sp. | reverse complement strand
CGGTAACAGGCACCAGCACGGCCAATTGTATCACAACCGCCATTTTAACTGTATCTGTTAATCCATTGCCTGTGATCTCTACCATGAGCAGTCCAAGTGTGGTTTGTGTTGGAGGCGCTGCAAATCTTTCCGCTTCCGGTGCCAATACCTATACGTGGACAGGTACCGGTTTAACCGGCGCGAACGTGTCGGTGAATCCCTCAGCCACAGGTGTGTACACTGTTACAGGAACAAGCATGGCAGGATGTATCAATAGCCAGACTGTTGATGTTACAGTAAATACCAATTCACTGACTATCTCTCCGAATACGGCTATCTGCCAGGGAGGAAGCGCGGTACTTACCGTATCGGGCGCCAACACTTATAGCTGGAGCAATGGCTCGTTGTTTAATATGGCCACGGTGATGCCAACCATCAGTACAGTTTATTCGGTAAACGGAACCGATGTGCATAACTGCGCCTTAAGTACAAGTGTTACGGTGTCTGTAAATTCATTACCAAATGTTTCTGCTTCGGCCAGTAAACAAACGATCTGTAAAGGCGAAGCGGTTACATTAACAGGTAGCGGCGCTTCAACTTATACCTGGAATAACGGTGATACCGGAAGTTCTGTAACTTATACACTGCCAATTGATGTTCAGTATTATTACAGTGTAACCGGCGTTGACGCGAATGGCTGTGCAAATACCGCGAGCGTAAGTGTAATGGTGAGCAAGTGTACCGACATTACTGAGAACACTGCTGAGCAGTTCTCGGTTTTTCCTAATCCCAACAACGGTAATTTTAATATTAAAGGGTTAACGTCAGGCAAACAGATTGTAGTTAATATTTACAACGCGCTGGGCGGTCTTGTAAAAACCCAGGTAGTTAAAGGTAACGGCAGCGTTGACATCAGCGGCGCCGCGCGTGGTATCTATTTTGTGTACATCACCGATTCTGATAACAGGATGCAGGTAACACGCATGATTGTTGAATAAACTAAAAAGGACCCGACGAGGGTCCTTTTTTTTCTCCCAAAAAAACACTAAATCCCAATAAAATGAAACAACTCAACTTAAAGAAAAAACTATTTTTATTTCTGGCAGCAGGTATGGCATCGGGACTCACGGCCCAGTCTCCTGTGGTTCAAACATTTTCTTATACCGGCAGCATTGTCGATTTTACAGTTCCATCGTGCGTGAGTTCTATTTCCATGCAGGCCTGGGGCGCTCAGGGTGGCTCCATACCGGGATACCCGGGTGGTTTGGGAGCGTATATGTCGGGGGTTTTTACCGTGAGCGCAGGTCAGGTGTTGCGTGTGCTTGTCGGAGGTCAGGGTGTTGATCTTTCCACAACGCCTTCAGCTACAGGTGGTGGGGGAGGTTCATTTGTAGCACTGCTCGGCGCGGGTACACCAACGCCCATGCTGGTTGCAGGCGGGGGTGGCGGACGAAGGAATTCAAGTTCAGGTCCTTCTGCCAACGCTGATGGCGTAATTACGCAGAATGGCATGCCATCTTTTGATAATTCTGGTGCCGGTGGAACTTCCGGTAACGGGGGGCTGTCGGGCGAACCCAGTGGAAATGGCACAGGCGGACCCGGAGGCGGATTTTACAGTAACGGCGGACCCTGTGGCATAGCCACACCACCACAACCAGGTTTTGCCTTTGTAAATGGCGGAACCATTGCCAACACCTGTTCTCCTTTTACCAGCGGCACTTCGTCTAACGGTGGATTTGGCGGCGGCGGCGGTGGTTGCTGGTGTTACCGCGGTACACCTGGCGGTGGCGGTGGTTACAGTGGTGGCGGCACGGGTGTTAACGATAATGCCGGTGGTGGCGGGGGTAGTTTTAATTCCGGCACCAATCAGGTGAATACGCCTGGTATCCGAAGCGGCAACGGACAAGTTATTTTTACCTACAATTTTAACGGCGCGGGCGTGTTGGCTACCATGTCTAACACGGCCGGGCTTTGCGCAGGAGGATCTATAACGCTTATGGCCAGTAATGTGCTGACTTATACCTGGAGCACCAACTCCAACGCTGCAGCCATTACCGTGTCTCCCAACGTCACTACCAGTTACACCGTGCAGGGTACGAACAATCTGGGTTGTATTTCAGAAGCAGTGCTTACAGTTTCAATTAACCCACTCCCGGATATTCAAATCGCCAACAGCAACTCGGTGCTTTGTGTTGGCAACATGGCCACGCTTACGGCAACGGGGGCTGATACATATGTATGGAGCAATAACATGAACGGTCCGGTGATTTCGGTGGGGCCGCTTGTAACAACTACTTATTCTGTGGCTGGAACAAGCACGGCGGGCTGCGTGAGTGTAACGCCTGTGGTGGTGGTGGTGAACAGCAATTCTTTGACTGTAACACCTTCAACCGCGGTTTGCGCAGGTGATAACATTGTTCTGAGTGCAAGCGGTGCCAATACCTATACCTGGAATACGGGTTCTCTGTTTAACGTGAATACGGTTGCGCCAACAGTTGCCACTGTTTATACTGTTATGGGTATCGACATACATCAGTGTTTGCTTTCGAATGTGGTGGCGGTTGCAGTGAATCAGAAACCGAACGTGGCGGCATCTCCTAATAAACCAACCATATGTAAAGGTGAAGCGGTGAGCCTGAATGCTACCGGCGCCACTACCTATACATGGAATAACGGCGACACCGGCGCGCAGGTAACGTATACACTTCCGATTGATATTGATTATTATTATTCGGTAACCGGTACAGACAACAACAATTGTGTTAACACAGCTTCTGTTACTGTGAAGGTAAGCAGGTGCACGGGGCTTGATAAAGGTGCCGGATTGCTGATGCCATCAAAAGTTTTCCCGAATCCAAATACAGGAAAATGTACTGTAGAGCTGTCGGCAGATCCGGGAAAATGTAATCTGGACATTTACAATTCAATCGGACAACTGGTGCGCAGTTATGAAGTACAAGGGAAATCAGTTGAGGTCAATCTTGAGTCAGAAGCAGCCGGAATTTATTTTGTATTTATCAGCAACAAACAGACAACGGTGAAGATCACGGAGATCATCAGGAACTAAAAGAGTTTGTCATCCATTTTCTAAAAAGAGAGGCAGCGTTCCTCTCTTTTTTTTATTTTTAATTAAGTGTTAAAGGTAAGATCACATAGGTTAATAATTTTCCCCGCAGTTGGTATAATTTATTTTACAATTTCTCTTGCCGGTACTAAAAATTTGATAAATTTGTTTTTCAAGATTTCCTAAAAAAGAAATCGCCCAATCAACAAGTCTTGTTCTCCAGGTTCTTTTTAATGTCAAGACTAAGTGTTAATGGGATTGAAGGTCTTGCCTGTTGCCGTCTCCAGGGGATTTAATGTTTTCTGAAAAAAGTTTTCATTAAAACCCGGCCAGTATCATGATCTTGTAAAAAATGGTATTAATGTGAACCACGCGTCCTAAATTGTTTTTTAATAATGAGAAAACCTTTTAATAACTAAACAAAACCCTTAAAAAAAATGATTAAAAACTACTCGTCACTCTCACGGAAATCTAAAAAATGCAGGTCTGCGTTCTTGTCTGCTTTGATCCTCGCAGCGGGAGCATTCAGCAATGTGAACGCGCAGACAAACTATTCCTTCACAGCGGCAGGAGCAACCGGTCCGGTTGGACCAACACAGTCGCAGGTAAACACGGCCTATCTCAATACCAACCTGAACGGTTCTGTAACTGTATCCGGCGGTATTCAACTTTTTACTATTCCCCAGTCTGGTAATTACAGGATCACCGCAATTGGTGCCCAGGGTGGTTACAATGGTGGTTATGGTGCTTACATGGCGGGTGATTTTAATTTCACGGCCGGTACAGTATTAAGCGTATTGGTAGGACAAATGGGCACACAGGCCAGCAACGGTTCTTATATTTCCGGTGGCGGCGGTGGTGGCTCTTTTGTTGTTGATAACAACAACAACCCTCTGGTGATAGCCGGTGGTGGTGGTGGAAACGCCGATGGTTATTCAGGTATACCGGTTATTTGCTGTACCAGTGGTATGGAAGCATCTACCACAACAAATGGTCAGCCACCTCCGGGAGGCGCTCAGACAGGTGGTACTTCCGGTAATGGCGGTACGTGCAGCATGATCAGCTGGTCGAGTGCCGGTGCGGGTGCCGGTTTTTCCGGTGACGGCTCTGTTTGTAACGCTCTGGTGGATGCAAAATCATTTCTTAACGGCGGTGCCGGAGGATATTGCGGTTATCAGGCCAATACCGGTGGTGACGGTGGTTTTGGTGGTGGCGGGGGTGCCTATAATTCCGGCGTTGGTCAGCGTGGCGGCGGCGGCGGTGGTTATTCCGGCGGCGGCGGCGGTGAAGCCTATAATGGCGGAAACGACGCGGCAGGCGGCGGCGGAGGTTCCATCAATAACGGAACAGCACAAACCAATTCTATCAGCGCCATGATGGGTAACGGAATGGTAGTGATCACCAGGCTTTGTAACGTGGCACTCAACGCGTCATCTAACCCGGTTTGTAACGGCACCTCAGTATCTCTTTCAACCGACGCGGTGAGCAATATTACCTGGAGTGAATACGGCCAGACAAGTTCTTCTATCGTTGTAACGCCTTCGGTAACCACCAGCTATTCTGTAACAGGAACCAGCACTGCCAACTGCTCAACTTCGGCAGTGATCACCATCACAGTAAATCCTTTACCTAATCTTTCTGCAACACCATACCCTAATGTTCTTTGTGTGGGCAATACCGGCACAATTGTAGGTGGTGGCGCATTGAGCTATACATGGAGCAATGGCGGAAACGCGTCTACAACTACCGTTAATCCGGTAAGCACAACTGTTTATACTGTTTCAGGCACCAACGCATATGGTTGCAGCAACGCCAAACCGGTGACAGTTACGGTAAACACGAATTCACTTACAGTAACAGCCAACACCACTATCTGTGATGGCAGTTCAATTCAACTCACAGCCAGCGGCGCCAATTCATACCTGTGGAGCAACGGACATTCTTTTGCCAATAACCTTGTTACACCGTCCGGAACCACGCTATATACGGTGAGCGGTGTTGATGCGAACAACTGTGTTCTGACAGCTTCAGTGAATGTTAATGTTGATCCGCTTCCAAATGTGAGCGCCTCTGCTGATAAACTCACCATCTGTAAAGGCGAGCCGGTTACGCTCACAGCTTCAGGAGCCACCACTTATCAGTGGAGCAACGGCGATCAGTCTGCTGTTACCACAACAGTATTGCCAATCGACATTCCTTACACTTTTGAGGTGACAGGTACCAATAACAGTGGCTGCAGCAAAACCGTTTCTCTTACAGTGAATGTGAACAGGTGTACAGGTTTGATTGAAGGCGCTGCAACTGCAGGCGTTCAAATTTATCCTAATCCCAACCAGGGTGTTTTCACAGTTGAAACCGGCGGCAAAACTTCCGTAGTGAAGATCCACAGCAGCCTGGGTGCGCTTGTTGCGGAGTATCAGGTAAACAGTGGCAAACAAGTGATTGATCTTAACGGTCAGGCCAACGGGGTTTATTTTGTTACTGTATCATTTAACGACCAGCCTGTATATGTTTCACGCATCGTGAAGCAGTAGATGTTTAAAAGACCCTGAAGGACAATTGTTCTTCAGGTCTTTTGTTCTGAAATTAATTTAACTAAGGATTTTAAACTTTTAACAAATAAATCAATAAATTGCCTAACAATTAAAAACACGCCCATGAAAAAAAATTATGACACATGCACGGCTGGTGACAAACCACGGCTAAGAAACAAAATTAAAATGTTGATGGTACTCTCTGCCATGTTCATTTTTGCAACAGTAAATTCGCAGGTGCTGGTGCCTTACAGCGGTTCAAATACCATTACCTGCGGCACCAATACTCAGTTGCAGGATCACAGCGGTTATACCGGCTACTCTAATTATGCTTACGGCTACACAGTTCTTGAAGGCGGATACCAGGGGGTGATAAACCTCACTGGACCATACGACGTGGAAAGCTGGTGGGATTACATCAATATCTATGATGGTATTGGTAACGGCGGAACTTTGTTACAAAGCTACACCGGCTGGGGGAACATCAACTTCACAAGTCAGCCTGGACAAACCATCACTGTTGAGTTTGTAAGCGACGGGTCTGTTGCTTATACCGGTTTCGACTTTACTGTGAGCTACAGTGGTCTTTGCCAGCAGCCTCCTTGCAGCGGTGCGCCTATAGCCAACTCTGTTTTAGGTCCTAACGTGGAAGTTTGTCCTGGAACCACGCTTACGCTTGGCATGGCCAACACTTACACCAATTCAGGTATTACTTACCAGTGGTACGAATCTAACTCTTCTGCCATCGGCCCGTACACTGCGATTGCGGGTGCGACCATGGCTACTTACGATTCGCCACTGATCAACCAGAATGTTTTTTATACCAATGTGATTACCTGTAACCTCGGACCTGTTAGTACTACTGCTGCGCCACTCTCGGTTTCTGTGGCGGCTACAACCACTAACAATGTGTATTACTACGAGAGTTTTGAAAACCTGGTTTACAATGGTCTTCCAAATTGTTCATGGGGTGCAAGCGATCTGGGCGGCGCAACGCTTACTTATACAGCACCTGACACTTATGGAAGGGTAGCCCGCACCGGAAACAACTTTGCTTCTTTCAGCAATCAGCCTGCGGGAACTAACTTTTTCTACTCAAACGGTCTCTGGCTGGAAGCAGGTGTTACTTATTCCGCTTCGATCTGGTTCAGAACTGAAAGCGTTGGTTATACCAACTGGACAGACCTTTCTTTGATGTTTGGCGGAAGTCAGTCTCCACAAGCGATGCAGTCCATCGTGTCAACCAACGGACCTGCTGTGAGCAATATTCACAAACAATTGAGCGGTAACTTCTCAGTTAACTCTTCTGGCTTCTATTACATTGGGGTAAGGGCTACTTCTTCAAACGGAAATGCGCCATACCTTTCATTCGATGATCTGGAAGTAGGTATTCCTTGCGACGTGAACGCTCCACAGATGAGCCTGTTCACGAACAGCACTACCATTTGTCAGGGTCAATCAGCAAACTTAACTGCCATCGGTGCAGATACCTATCTCTGGAACACCGCAGCTACCAGTTCAGCTGTTTCAGTATCTCCGCAAACCAACACCACTTACACTGTGGTAGGAACAAACCTGCTTACAGGCTGTTCAACTACGCTTACACAGATGGTGAATGTTAACCAGGCACCACAGCTCATCATTCATGCAGATAATGGTGGTAAAGTGTGCGGTAGCAAACCGCTCATCCTGAGCGCATACGGAGCAAACAGCTTTAACTGGTCAACCGGCGATTTCGGTGCTTTTGCAACTGTAACTCCAACCGCCAACACTACCTACACCGTATACGGCGTAGGTGCCAATGGCTGTATCGGTATGGCAACCCGTGAAGTAACCGTAAATTCGCTTCCAAATGTAACAGCAAACGCAAGCACTGAACAATTATGTGTTGGTCAGACTGTAGTTCTTACAGGTTCAGGCGCCTCTTCTTACCAGTGGTCTTCAAATGCAGGTGTTTATGCAGGCAGCCCGGTTAACGTTACCCTTCAAAGTTCTACTGTATTTACTTTAAGCGGAACCGACGCTAATGGTTTTACCAATACCGCCAAAATTACGCTTGATGTAAACGAGTGTACCGGAATTAACGAAACAGCTTCGGCTGCCGGTGTGAAGGTGTACCCTAATCCAAACAACGGAGAATTTGTAGTAGAACTGAACAACGGCAATGCCAGCATCGAAGTATTTGATGCAACCGGAAGACTAGTATTTGCTCAGAAATCTGCTGATTCAAAAGTTAAAGTAAACATCTCCAAACTTTCAAATGGTGTTTATTATGTAAAAGTGAAATCAAACGATTCAATGAACGTGATCAAAGTGGTTAAAGACTAAGATCAAATCATAAAAATTAATAAAAGCCCCCAAACATTTGGGGGCTTTTTTGTTTCACCCCTTAACAATAATGCTAAATTTGTGACAATTAAAACTAAATAATTATGGCATTTGAATTACCTAAACTCGGTTACGCTTTTAACGCGCTTGAACCACATATTGACGCCAGAACAATGGAGATCCATCATGGCAAACACCATCAGGCTTATGTTACCAACCTGAATAATGCAATCGCCGGCACCGATGCTGAAAAGATGAGCATCGAAGACATCTGTAAAAACATTTCGAAATATCCTGCAGCGGTCCGTAACAACGGCGGTGGGCATTACAACCACAGTCTTTTCTGGGAGATCATGTCTCCAAATGGCGGCGGTAAACCATCGGGAGAGATCGGAAAAGCAATCGAGGAACAACTCGGCGGTTTCGATAAATTTAAAATTGATTTTACCCAGGCGGGTGCCACGCGTTTCGGAAGCGGCTGGGCCTGGTTATGCGTAAAACAGGATGGTAAACTCTGTGTTTGCTCAAGTCCTAATCAGGACAATCCTTTAATGGACATTGCAGAATGTAAAGGCACGCCGATACTTGGCATGGATGTGTGGGAACATGCGTACTACCTGAATTATCAGAACCGCAGACCAGATTACATGACCGCTTTTTTTAACGTGATCAACTGGGATAAGGTGAATGAACTTTATCTGAAAGCAACAAAAAAATAAATTTTATCTTTTGATAAGGGCTGTTTCCGGGAAAGAAGCAGCCCTTTTTTATTTCAAACATCCAAAGCATGAGATCACACAATCGCTGGCTCCAGGTTTTTTTTATCGGATTTTTAGTTCTTAATGGAAAAGCGGCTTTTCAGCCATTAAACAAGGCTACGCTGCATTATAACACCATTTATTTTAAAGAAGAATTTATTGAGAATGCAGGTGAATATGAACTCCTGCTCGCTCCGGATACTCTGAACGCCTCACCGGAATTAAAAACACGGAAAGGCATTCCGGCTTTTCTTTTGAAAGATCTTGGCTGGGGCAGAAAATATTTCTGGAGAATAAATGTTTATGATAAAACCAACAAACTCTTGT
>CAZFCR010000074.1:0-2509 GCA_964517305.1 uncultured Akkermansia sp. | reverse complement strand
CTTGTCTGCCGGCAGATGGCATCAGTTCAGCATTGTAAAAATAACAGCCCGGTACTTTGAAGACCAGAGACTCCAGGTTAAAACAAATTCAGAAAAGCTGAACGCGGGAGGCCTTGTGTGCGTTGACCGGCTCAGAACAATATACGACCGCCGGGGTAATGCCCGCTGGACCATTCCCTTTATCGACAGCCTTGTGAACCAGCGCAGCCAGGTGATCGACCTGAGGGTGAGTCCAAAAAACAGCATCACTTTCCTTACAGATGCGGGTGCCCTGGAGACCTCGTTTGCGGGTGAACTGCTCTGGCACCTTAAAACGCCCTGCGTGGTTAAATCAGACACCATCCGCCTTGTACACCAGTTACAAAAAACAGCGGCGGGAAATTACATGGTTTTGGGTAACCATCGTGTTTACAGGAAACTGCCCGATGGAACTGTTATTAATGAAAAGAACCGTGCTGTGGTCCGTTTGAGCGGTGTGCCGCATCTGCGTTACGAAGCGGGCATCATCATGGAGTTCGATAAAAAAGGCAACCTGGTATGGAGCTGGGATGGGCTGTCGTACATCAATGAAGCTGAGCTGTCAGCGGCTGCGGCAACGGACAGACTTACCGATCAGTTTGGTGAGATCAGTACCTTTATTTCGGACGCATCAGGAAATAAATTGTACCTGGGTTTTCCGGCCCATCAGCGCATTGTGAGAATTGACAAAAAAACGGGACGGGTTGAAAATACATATGGGCAAAACAACAACACAGACCTTCAGCATCCGGCAAGAATGGCGATGACAAAAAATAATAACTTACTGGTGTTTGACAACAGTGGAAAAGATCAAAATGATGTCGCTGAAATCCTGGAGTTAAAAACCGATCCTATGCCAGGCGATAAAAATATACTGTGGCGGTTCGCGCTTAATTTTGACGCGCTCAGTGATGGAAAAAGCGGCAAAGGCGGCAGCGTTGCCGAACTCAGTAACTCCAGCCTGCTGGTTTGCAGTGGTGCCGGTGGCAGATTGTTTGAGGTGAACCGCGCCGGCGAAATCAGCTGGGACGCGTTTGCCGAGATCAGGACAGGTAAAGATACCAGCTGGAAGTCTTCTGTTTTAAACATTTGTAATTTTACAGAGGAGCTGCCCCAATACCATGTGCTGCCGCAGCTCTTAAATTCAGGTAAACCAGGAACGTTCAGCCTTGTATTACACAATACGGGCGATAAGGCGGATGCTTATTCAGTAGAAGTGATTGCAGACAAAAAGAAAACTGTGTATACTTCAAAAACAAAATCATTGCCCGGCAATTCAAAACAGGCGCTGGAGATTGTTTTAAAAGATTTACCATCCGGGAATAAAAAAATAATTGCCCGTGTTAAGTCTCTGACAACCGGGCAAACAGAAGAGATCACCATCAGTCAGAAAGGCTGATGGTGATGTTTTACAATGTTATTTTGTGATCAGAGCATCGGCTTTTGCGCGGGCCGCCGCTAAACCTTCTGGTTTACTGCCACCGGCCTGAGCATAAAAGGGTTGTCCGCCGCCGCCGCCGTTGATCTCTTTCGCGAGTTCGCGCACAATGTTCCCCGCATTGTAACCGGCCTCTTTCACCAGCTCATCGCTGATTACCACCGAAATACTTGGTTTATTATTGGTTTCAGAAGTTAACACACAGAAAAGGCGATCGACCTTGTTTTTGAGCTCAAATAAAAGATTTTTTATTTCTTCCGCGCTGTCGAACTGAACATGATGAACAACAAAATTGATGTTACCGCGTTTTTCAATCCGACCTAAAATATCTTTTTTGATCATGGCCGCTTTTTCGCGGTTAAAGGCCTGAAGCTGTTTATGCAGGGCCTGATTTTCTTCAATGAGGGCCTGAATGCTTTTAAGCGGATCTTTTGTGTTTTTTACCGCTGATTTTATTTCCGACAAAACTCTTTCCTGCATGTCGAAATATTCTTCGGCTT
This sequence comes from uncultured Akkermansia sp., assembly GCA_964517305.1. Lineage (GTDB taxonomy): Bacteria > Bacteroidota > Bacteroidia > B-17B0 > Aurantibacillaceae > Aurantibacillus. The sequence continues at coordinate 553 of CAZFCR010000074.1, read as the reverse complement.
TTATCGACGTAATGGCTTCTATCCTTCGGATACCGGCGGCCACAGCACTTTCGGAAGTGATCTTAAAATAACCAATCTGGCCGGTTGCCGGCACATGACAACCACCGCACAATTCAATGGAATAGTTTTTGTCAAAGGTCACAACGCGTACCACATCGCCGTACTTTTCACCAAACAAAGCCATGGCGCCGGTTTTTTTAGCGTCCTCAATGGCCATGAGTTCTGTTTTTCCCGCGATGTTCTCCCGGATCTTCGTGTTCACGATTCTCTCTATCTGCACCAGTTCTTCATCGCTGATTTTCGCGAAATGAGAAAAGTCAAAACGCAGGTATTCGTCGTTCACCAGACTTCCTTTCTGTTCAACATGCGGACCCAGCACCGCGCGCAGCGCGGCATGGAGCAGGTGAGTGGCAGTGTGGTTGTTGGTGGTAAACAAACGGCGGTCGCGGTTAACTTTTGCCATAAAAGCAGAGTTGAGTTTTAGGGGCAGTTTGTCGCAGATGTGAATGATCACACCGTTTTCTTTTTTAGTATCGGTAATAAAAATTGTTTC
>CAZFCR010000073.1:0-11509 GCA_964517305.1 uncultured Akkermansia sp. | reverse complement strand
TTACAAAATCTACAGAGATCGTATCACTGATCAAACAGTTATTTGCATCCGTGCTGGTTAAAACATACGTATAGGTTCCACCCGCACTTTCAGCAACAACCAGCGTATCATTCGCAGGACCATTGTTCCAGCCATACAAATAACCCGGTGTACCGCCGGAACTTGTTCCGTTTAAAACAATTGAATTGCCGACACAAACGCTTTGTGAGCTGGCAACAAGGTTGAGCGTTAAGGCTGGAGGTTGGGAAATGTAAAATGATTGATTGACCGCACAACCAGTGAGCGCATCGGTGACGGTCACCGACCAGATGCCTGCACCCAATGTGCTTACAGCATTATCAGTATAAGTATTTACGCCGTTGGTCCAGATATAATTTTGATTACCCGAACCGCCTGTTAAGTTATTAATGGCGGCCGATGCACTATTGCCTGCGTAACAAAGCACCGAAGGATCAGCAGTAACACTTCCGCTTAGTGGAATGAGTGAATTAAAAACAGTTGAAGAGCTGTAAGTACAACCAACTGCCTGATCGGTAATTAAAATGCTGTAAGTACCCGGCGCCAGATTAGTGGCCACCGAACCTGTTTGGCCCGTTGGTAACCAGCTATAGGTAAAAGGACACGTTCCCCCGCTTGGCGTTACGGTTGCAGAACCCAGGTTGGCGCAGGTAATGGTATAAGTGTTAATGATGGGTGTCGGCCCGTTAATAATAGTTGAGGGTGCCTGACAGGAGGCAAAGTCTTGGGCGGCAGGAAAAACATTTGTAACCAATGAAAAATTTAACACGCCATTTGTGATGGTTCCGGCATGCAGTGAGCCGACATGCGCGTAAAAGGTATTCCCGATAAGTGCTAACCCTGCCGCTCCAACCGGAGCAACGCCGGTAACTGGAAAAGTGTTTATGAGAACCCCATTAGAATTTGCTACGACTAATGTCGCTTGATTGTTAAAGTAAGATAAAGAATACATATTACAGTTGCAATCAAAAGTTAAGTCACTGAGACCAGGATAAGGCGTATTCAAGTAGTATCCGTTAGATATTCCGTTATATATATATATTTGACCCGTTAAGCCATTTACATTATAAAGATTGCCTCCACACCCTGAAATGTTTGAAGCATTTAGGTCTCCCGTAGTATGTCCTGTATTCGTCCAAGCATTCCCATTCCAAAAATAGTAATAACCTGCAGAAGTTGAATAAAAGGTGGGTGTTAACGTTCCACCATTAATATTCTGCATCAGCGCTAGGCTAGGTCCAATTCGAGGAATTCCGGTGTTGGATGGGTTTGTTGGAGAAAGCGGAACACTAGGATTGTATACATGCAAAGAGCCGGTAGAGGTAGTAATGTAAACGAGCGAACTCTGACAAAATGAGTTTTGAGCAACGAAATTTTCGCTGAGGAGGCAAGCTACAAGTATGATAACAATTCTGATCAATTTATTTTCTCTATTAAATTAAAAAAAAAAGCCTGAAAACCGAAATTCTCAGGCTTTTTTGGTTACGGTTGAAAGACAATTTTTTTTGTAGTTTTTTCATTTAGTGTATCTTGGATCAAGATGGTGTATAAACCAGCCTCGAGGTCCATCTCTCTTAAATCGATATTAATCGGTCCAGTTTCATTCAGTTTATCTGAAAAATAGACTAATTTCCCAGTAAAATCTAGAATATGGATTGAACTAATTCTTACTTCTCCAGCATCAACAGTAAAGAAACCGGCTGAGGGATTAGGAGAGATAGTGAAATTCAAGATTCTGTTATTTTCACCACCAGCCATAATCCCTTTGGCATTTGAACCACCGGGAACTGTTCCTGGACCGCATAAAGCGGTGATATTTGAAACTAAAGAATTGTTGATTGAAATGCCTGTGCAAACATTTAATCCAGAATTGGTGTTTACTGGAAAAGTGTTAGCGTTAGTTGTAAGCCCCAGAGATGAAGCGGAGTTCGACCCACTACACCCGCTCTCGCCGCTGAAATAAGCCTTCATCAGGTAATGATTGTCGGGATTATTCACATCATCACTCCCAAAAATGTGCAAACCTTCGTCAAAGGGAGCGGAAGTATTGTAAAAAGAAATTGCATTTGCTCTTGAATTGGGAAGCGTTCCGTTTCCATTAAATACAAACTCATCTCCAGCTCCCCCAGCCGGTATACCATTTAGGTCCAACTTCAGTACAATAATTCCGGAAGAGCTTGAAAGTGTTGCATAGTACTCGTAGCTGGATAGAGCAAAACTATACCGCTCAACTATCCCCATTATATCTCCTGCATTTATATCGGTACTTGGAATTAACAATTCGTTTATTAATCCCACAGACGAAGTTCCATTCTGATTTAATTTTATAACCCAGCCATTTATTGGCCCTCCACCTCCACTTGGATAATGATATCCTCCAACGATAAAACCTGTGCTAGGAGAGTTGTTCGAAGATACACTTATTGACGAAAATCCCTCATGGGTTCCGCCTGCACTCATGTCATACAGCGTCGCATTCAGAATTGTGCCGTTCGTTTCATCTATTTCCATAAAAAAACCGTCCTGGTCTCCGTTCGGAGGAATGGTGTTTCCAACTACTACAAGGGCTCCCGCAGTATAGGGCGACATCAAGATTGCCTTGGGAACCCCTTGAATGTCGTAGTTCTGACTCCAGACAATGGCACCTGTTACATCTACCCTGATCACGTACATTAAATTGTTATATCCTCCAACAATCAGAAATTCATTGTTGGCGGTTTCAAGAATAAGGGGCTTTTTAACAGAACCACTTACCGTTGAAACAGGAAAAGGAAACAACCGCGAAAGAATTGGCACACCCGAATTATCCAGGAACGTCAGGAAACAACCGTTGTCGTAAGCACCTGTTAATGCGTAACGGGGAAAAGGGGAACCCGTAAACGTGGTTTCTATAACGCTTACGCCATGACAATTGGTTAGGGGATTTAGAGGGAAACCACATGTTGCGCCTGTGCCCACATTAACGGTGTATCGCCTTTGAAAGATAAAACCGGCGCCGGAAGAGATGTTGCCACAAGTATCAGTTCTGTCGATACAGAAATTATATGTCGCTGAATTATCGGGAACAAATCCAGCCATCATAAAACCTGATTGAGCACTTGTTATCGGAAATCCGCATGATAGTATTGAATTTGGATGGTTATAGAGATATTCTCCATAAGAATTCTGAGCGTTGGCGCTGAAGGCCAGTACCGTGAATACGGCAATCAATTTTAATTTTCTCATTTGTTAGTTTTTAGATATTTATTTTATAATACTAGTACAGAGAGAACATTGTTTTTTAGATTTTTAATTCAGGATTTAATAAGGAGGGTCACGGGATTTAAGCAATCGCCTGATAAGTGAACCTTCGAAACGATTACAGAAAATTCCTGAAGATGAACTTTTCTTTGTATTATGTAGTTGTGTAGGAGAAAAAAATGGATCAAACGATTCATCGCTTTTATACAAATGACCGGTTCTTGACTCAAAGAATTTAAGTTTAAAGTCAGGAGATATTTTGGGTTGAGTAGGTTTAATATATCCAAGCTAAAAGATATTCTCCGTTAAAACCGTGCAAATTGGTAGAATACAGTTCTCACTTGGTAGAATGTGGGTTTGAATTGGTACTAGGAAATATCTGTTGCGTTTTGTGAATTAAAATCCCTTCATATTCAACCTTTCTCCCGGCCAGCTCCGGTCCTCCTTCTCCATAGATGTATGCTGAGTGTATGCCTGGTGTACCCATATCCCTGGGATATCCTATAATGAATGTATGAAATGGGGGTGCTGCATTAATTCCGAAGGAGTTGAATTTCATTGTCCGCCAGCAAAGCGGGTGGACAGTTCCTTCACAACCACCACAACCGCGAAGAGCGTTGAACAGAGTACACACTTCCCATGCTCTTACCGTTGTTTGTTCGATTTCCGATAATTTTTGAATACATCTAATTCTTCGATAACCGGGGCTTCGACAAACTCAGCCGCCGGGTTTTTCGTACTAATCGTAAATCGCTAAATCGTAAATTGCTTCGTCCTTTGTCCTGCGAGAACCCGGCAGGGTTTCACCAGTTCGCTTCAGGTTTCAGAAACACAAGCAAGCCTGGCGCTCATAAAAAAAAAGGGCCCGGATTCCGCGGGGCCCTTTAACAATAAACCAGTTTAGCAAAGTATTATCAAACCAACTAGCACTGGTCTTCTTGAAAACCTTATTGAGGTAACAATACCTCGTCAATTACATGAATGATCCCATTCGATGCGGGAACTGAAGCTAAAATCCGCGCCTTGCCATTGATGAGTGGTTTGCCATCCTGCATGGTGATCCTGATATTTCCTCCGTTTACCTGTCCAATGCTCTGGCCATCCATCAGGGACTCTGCTTTTAATACTCCCACATACACGTGGTACTGCAGAATATCAATCAGCGTTTCTTTTTTCTCAGGCTGTAACAAACCTTCAACAGTACCTGCAGGCAATTTATCGAATGCGGCATTAACCGGCGCAAACACCGTAAACGGACCCGCATTGCTCAATGCATCAACCAGCTCAGCTGCCTTCACCGCTGCCACAAGGGTAGTGTGATCTTTACTGCCAACTGCCACCTGCACCACATTCGGATTTGACACGTCATCTACAACCCCGGACTGACCCACTGATGGACCAGATGCTTCAGTTGCCTGGTTGTCGGGCTGGGTACTTTCTTCGTTCGTTGAACAGCTAAGGGCGCCCAGCAAGCTAACCATCAGCAGACTTTTGAATACTTTTTTCATAATCAGAGGATTTATTTGAGTACAAAACTACGCCGTCATTCTATAAAATAAGATGACTTAGGTCATAGACCAACATGATTAATCTTATCTCGGATGATTTTGTCCGATTTAACAAAATAGTTTAGATTTGCATAAAAATAAATTCTTTAATGAACCTTCAATCACCACACAAATTTCATATACCCGTAATGGGAATTGGCTTCACCATTGATACCCCGGCGCGGGTGGCCCACTTCGGCATTAACTCTGTAGTATCTATTATAGAAGACCATCTGATTGAAAACATGCGGGAAGTGCTTTCGCGGCAATATGGTCTGGCTTATGTTGCCATTCCTGCTGAGAGCAACGATAGCCGTGCCAGGAGGATCACCGCGTATCTGGATCTGCTCAACGTGGTGGTGCAGCTTAACACCGATAAACTTAAAAAGGAACCGTTTGAACCGGGCAACAACATCGTGCGGTACTTTGAAATGTTGCCTGAAAATTCCGGTCTCAGACAAGCATACGAGACCATGCTGTTATGCGGACCAGAAGAAAAAACGATTCAACAGGAACGCTTGCGTGACATGATAAGACCCGGCGAAATTGATGTGAACATCATGACCAAGATTGACAGAACCAGTTATGCTGCAGACGGAACTGAAAATGGCCCCGAATTCTCGGATGCACAATCTGCGCTCAGGGGTTTTGCCAACAGTCAACTCGCCGCTTCCGTAGTTTTTTCGGCCGGCCTCAATCCAAGGTTATACAGCTATTGCGCCAGCTTTCCAGATTTTTTTCCTGATGAAAACGGTCAACTTAAAAAAAAGATCGTGGTTAAAGTCAGTGATTACAGATCTGCGCTGATACAAGGCAAATTTTTCGCAAAAAAAGGTTTATGGGTCTCTGAATTCAGGATAGAATCAGGCCTTAATTGCGGCGGACACGCCTTTGCCACCGAAGGAATGCTGATGGGACCAATACTTGAAGAATTCAAAAATAAACGCGCGGAACTTTACAACGAATTGTTTACACCTTGCTCAGCCCAGGCCGCCGCCGCTGATCATCCGTTTACCGCAAAACCTGCCATGCAGATTACAGCGCAGGGCGGAATTGGAACGGGAGAAGAAAACAATTTTCTTATCAATTATTACGGATTAAATACCACTGGCTGGGGCAGCCCGTTTTTACTGGTACCCGAAGCTACAAATGTGGATGAAGCCACGCTGAACTTACTTGCAAATGCCAGACAGGAAGATTATTACCTGAGCAATGCTTCGCCGCTGGGCATCCCTTTTAACAACATCAGAGGAACCAGTTCGGAAGCGCAACGGCTTAAAAGAATTGAGAAAAAACGTCCAGGAAGTCCCTGCTACAAAAAATTCCTCAGTTTCAATACAGAGTTCACGCCACGTCCTATCTGCACCGCATCACGCGAATACCAGAATCTGAAGATCAGGGAACTTGAGAAACAATCGTTGCCAAAAGAAAAACACGAAGAAGCCTTATCTTCTATCATCGAAAAAGACTGTTTGTGTGAAGGTCTCGGAGCATCGGCACTGCTGGTGAACAAAGCCAAACCTTCACACGGTTTAACCGCGGTGGCAGTGTGTCCCGGTCCCAATCTCGCGTATTTTTCAGGTATTTTTAAATTACAGGAGATGGTGGATCACATCTACGGAAGGAAAAACATACTGAACAGTGTGAAACGTCCGCACGTATTTGTAAACGAACTCCAGATGTACATCAGCTATCTAAAAAAAGAAACGGAAAAACATCTGAACAATTTCAGCGAAAAAAAATCAGGCATGCTGCTCAGTTTCAGAGCCAACCTGAATGAAGGGATCAATTATTACCTGTCTATTGTTCCGCTGATGAGTAAAATAGAAACGGTACGGCAACAACTGACAGAAGATCTGAACCATTTTAAAACACAACTGGGCGCCATGAGTTTTGCAGCGCCTATACAGGCCTGAACACCACATGAGACCCCGGCACATATTCATCCTGTTAAGCGTACTTTTTATTGCTTATTCATCGAGCATTTATCTCGCGCCTTACGCTGAAGAAAAAAAAACCCGGGTTCCGTTGGCCGGCGACGGTCAGCTGGTATGGCAGAAATACAATTGCCAGGCATGCCATCAACTTTATGGATTAGGCGGATACCTCGGACCGGACCTTAGCAATATTTATTCCTCTGAAGGCAAAACTGAACAATACATCAAAGCTTTTGTAAAAAGCGGGAGTGCGCAAATGCCGGCCTTTGAACTGAGTGCCGAAGAAGAGCAGCAACTTGTTTCGTTTCTCAAAGCGGTTGATGCCAGCGGTAAAGCAGATCCGCGGCAGTTTAAAATGATGTATAACGGAATGATCAGTAAAAAATGAATCTGAACAAAATACATACCGGCAGGCTTTTTCTTTTCTTTTCTCTGATGATGCTCATCCTGGGAGTGCTGATCGGCGTTCTGGCCAGTCAGTCGTACCTGCTCCCAGGTTTTCTCAGAGAACATCTTGGTTTTATCTCACTCCGGCCCATGCACGTTTCATCAGCCATGTTCTGGATCCTGCTGGGCGCTACGGGCTGCGTATATTGTGGTTTGCAGTCCATTGCCGGAGATCGCATTTCGAAACCACTGGTCGTTGCGCAACTTCTGTTGTGGTGCATTGCCATTGTTGGTATTTTTTATTCGTATACACAGAAAAAATTCGGCGGTCGCGAATACTGGGAATTCGATCCGGTATGGGCCCTGCCTATTGCCGGTGCCTGGTTGCTCTTCATGATCAACTTTTTCAGAACCACACTTAAAATACCCAAATGGCCCGTTTACATCTGGATGTGGATGACCGGACTTTTGTTTTTCCTTTTCAGTTTTACCGAAAACTACCTGTGGTTGCTGCCTTATTTCAGAGAACACTTCGTTACCGATATGACCATTCAGTGGAAAGTGAACGGATCACTGGTGGGCGCATGGAATCAATTGCTTTACGGTACAGCTTTTTTTATGATGGACCGCATCCAGGGAAAAACCGACACCGGGCAGAACAAACTGGCTTTTGCCATGTATTTCCTGGGCCTGTTTAACCTGATGTTCAACTGGGGTCATCACATTTATACGCTTCCCACAGCGGCTTATGTGCGGTACATTGGTTACGGCGTTAGCATGACTGAATGGATCATATTTGCCCGCATCGTTTATCAGTGGAAGAACGCTGTGAGCGACATCAACAAAAACTATCATTATTTTCCTTACCGGTTTCTGATGGCCGCCGATATCTGGGTGTTTATTAACCTGGGTTGTGCGCTTTTAATGTCTGTTCCCGCCTTGAACATTTATACACACGGCACGCATGTTACGGTAGCGCACGCCATGGGGACTACCATTGGCATCAACAGCATGATCATCCTTGCCGCCTGTTTCGAATTTTTTGGAAGCCGTCGTATCAGTCAATACACAAGTCATGCGGCGCTTAAAACCTGGTTCTGGCTTACACAATTCAGCCTGCTTGTGTTTTTTATCGCGCTGAACGGTGCGGGCATCCAAAAAGGACTCTGGCAGATGAGTGTGAAACAAGAACCTTTTACAACAATGATGGACAGCCTTAAACCCTGGTTCGTGGTGTTTGCCGGCGCCGGCGTTGTGCTTATGATCTCGCTCACAGCGCTGGCCTGGATACTGATGAGTTTTTACATACGGAGCGGGATTCACAACCTGAAACGATCTGTACGCGCCTTCAATCTGACCACAACTAAAGAAACCGTGCAATGAAACAACCTATCAATCTTCTGAACACAGGAAATGCCTTTGCCTACAAAAACACAAAGGACCTCCGTTTTACCTACTATATTTTTAAAATGCTGCAGTATCCCACGCTGATGAAATCGTTGACCGCTGTGGCGCAAAAGATATTGCAATACAATGTCCCGCTCACGGGACTCATTCGTTCAACCATATTCAAAGTATTCTGTTCCGGAGAAAATATCGGCGAAGCATTCAACACCATCCAAAAATTAGATAAATACCAGGTAAAATCCGTTCTGGATTACGTTTCTGAAGCGGAAAAAACAGAAGAAGCCTTTTATGAGAACAAAAAAATAATCGTCGATAACATTTCGCGGCTTGCTGTCACAGCCAGGGGAAACGCGGTAAGCGTTAAACTCTCTGGCCTCGAAGATCACGAATTTTTCAGGCGCATCAACAACACCAATACACTAAGAAGTACCGACGATGAACACCGTTACAACATTCTGCTGAAAAGACTCGATTGTATTTGCCGTCAGGCATCTGAAAAAGGAATTCTGGTCTACATTGATGCCGAAGACCATTACATGCAGGATGTTTTTGATCACCTCACCGAAATAATGATGGAAAGATACAATACACAAACCGCAACGGTGTACAATACCCTGCAGATGTATCTCACCGACAGGCCGGAATATCTGAAAAAACTGCTCGACAAAAGCAGGTCAAAAAAATTCTACCCAGGCATTAAACTGGTGCGCGGCGCATACGTTGAAAAAGAAAAAGAAGCGGCGCGCCTCGCAGGAATTCCATCGCCTGTATACCATAGCAAAACAGAAACCGACGCCGCTTTTAATCAGGCTGTAGAACTTTGTCTCGCGAATCACGACTATGTTTATACCTGCATCGCCAGCCATAATCTTCAGAGTACAGAATTTGCGCTTGAATGCATTAATCGTTACAACATTCAGGATCACACCAGCAAAGTGAAATTTTCACAGCTGCTGGGCATGAGCGATCACCTCACGTTTAACCTCGCAGCGGCGGGTTTTAACGCCTCAAAATACCTTCCGTATGGCGAGATCAAAAAAGCCATTCCCTATCTCATCCGAAGGGCAGAAGAAAATTCCTCTATTGGCGGACAAATATCAGAAGAAACAAACCGTCTGAAAGAAGAACTCTTCAGGCGTAAAACCGTTAAGCAGTAAAACATGGCAATCTATTTGTTAATGGCGCTCGGATGGGTCGTGGTCAGCGCCGGACTCGGTGCGTACATACGGGGTCGCGGCTGGAGCGGAAAAAAGCACTACCGGATAGGTTTAAAAACCATGCTGGTGTTTTATTTTATTGGCGTGAGCCTGCTTTTTTTATCGGTGGCCTTTTTCTCGTAAAAAAATCAAACGCCTTCCGTAGCCGGTATCCGGCGCCAGTTGAGCTTTGTTCCGAACCCGAGTGTGTTATCGGTGAACTTTATAAAATCTGCACGCAAGGCCCAGATATACCCCGGCATTACCCGTCCGAAAGGAAACTTCTGATAATACAGCCCTGAAAGACCCATAACATTCACCTCGTTTTCACTCAGCGTTTGGCCGATGAACTGCATGCCTTTGATTTTAAGAGGATCCAGTTTTTCGGGGAGAACACTTCCCGCAACTGCAGCAACATCCCGCACAAAATCTTCGTGAAAGGCCCCGAAAGAAGATTTAAAAACAAACAGCTGACGCGACTCATCAAAAACAAAAAAACAATTGATACAATAAGGCGCGCCTTTTTCGTCGGTAAAACACACAGTGGCTACTTTGTTCTGTTTAAGAAAAACGGCAATCTCTTCAGGAAAATTATTCATCGTGATTTGAGTTTAGTACGTTTGCGTTTACCTGCGGCTACAAAAGCTCTTTTCTCTTCCGGCGTCTGCGGCTTCATGGCCGGCACCCTGCAGGGAACACCTTTATCGTCAATTGCTACAAAACTGAAAAATGCCTCGCTTACCATTTGTGATTGTGAAGATTTGACAGGCCTGCTCCAGGCTTCCACAAAAATTTCCATCGACGTGTTAAAGGCTCTTACCAGTTTGGCTCGAACGGTAACAATCTCGCCCACACGCGCCGAGGCTTTAAAGGTCATTGTATCAATAAAAGAAGTAACACAAATTTCTTCCGCGTGCAGCTGGGCACAGATCGCCGCGGCCACATCCATCCATTGAACCAGACGACCGCCAAGCAGCATGCCCATAGGATTGGTATCATTGGGACACACAATCTCGGGGAGGGTTGTAGCGCTTTCGGCTGAAGTTTTAAATGAAGTAATCATGAGGCGCAGCAAAGATACGCGGTGCAACAGCGGGCGTCCATGAGATAAATCATATTCGATTAAATTACCCGTAAATCATTCATTCATAAGCGTAAAGATTTTTTACAAAATCTTGTGAATATTATTTCGGACATAATTATCCGAATTAAAACATTTGTGTGTATTTTTGTAAAATAGAATTCAGTATGATCTTCTCCAAAGCATGTGAATACGGCATCAGGGCCTCAGCCTACATCGCGCTTCGCTCACTTGATAAAAAAAGAGCGAGTCTCAAGGACATTTCGCTTGAAGTGGGTTCGCCGGAGGCTTATACAGCGAAGATCCTGCAAATGCTTGTGAGAGGTGGCATCATCAAATCCATCAAAGGCGCGGCAGGAGGATTTGAAATTGAATCCAAAAAAATGGACCGCATCAAGATTGAAGATATTGTTCTGGCGATAGACGGTGGATTTAACGACAAGATCTGCGTACTGGGTCTTAAAGAGTGTTCGCAAAAACATCCCTGTCCTGTTCATCACAAATACAAACACATCAAAAGCGATCTTAAAGCGATGCTTCAGAATACGAGTCTGCAGGAAATGAGCACCGGCCTCAAAGAGGGCCATACCTGCCTTAATTTTTAAAACAACATCATAAACCAAATAAAAAACAGATCCCATGAAAATCACAGAAAAAAACATTATCGGAGAATTGGTTGCAGAAGATTACCGCGCG
>CAZFCR010000072.1:11025-11529 GCA_964517305.1 uncultured Akkermansia sp. | reverse complement strand
CACAGAAAGACGCACGAGGGCCTTCCCTAAAAAATGGCCTTTCAAAAAATTGAAAGACAAGCTTGCAAACAAAAAGATAAATTTAACCTGCAGGATTTTGAAAAGGAGGTCCTGGTGCAGCCGGAGATCATAGAAGCGTTTAATGGTTACCGCAGCGACTTCAATAAAAAAATGGATCTTACCGCCATCGATGAGTTCGATGTATCGCAGACAGCCGTTAAGAAGAACCAGAAATACATGCGCTCCATTGTTAAGCTGGATAAAAATTTCCATATCTACATCCACTCACGTCACGATTACGTTGAACGCGGTTACGATGAAGACAAGGGACTGAAGTTCTACAAACTGTATTACGTTAACGAAGAATAGCCTGATCTGTCTTACTGATCTGCTCTGCGTTTCACAATCAGCATGTAATCATTCTCAAGGGGAAGATAACCAAACTCGTAACAGAAAATGTACGTGTGGTTGTTTTTAGTGGTGCTCTGATTGGTGAAATAACTG
>CAZFCR010000072.1:7331-11015 GCA_964517305.1 uncultured Akkermansia sp. | reverse complement strand
TTGGTGGTATCGCCCTGCAGACTTTCCTCCAGGATGCGCCGGTTCTTGCGCAATGAGTTATTGATGTTCCTGATGTAATTGTTAGTGTCGCTGTTCTGCTTGTTATTATAGGTATTGCGACAAAGATCGCTGCAGAATTTTTTATCTACCCGACCGCGGATGGGCTCGCCGCATTCGGGACAAACGCGTTTTTCCATACCCTAAGATAACAAATAGAAACAATCTGTAAAATTGTTTTATTGGTTCGCCAGGGTTTTCCCAAAGACTTTAACTCAGGCGATCACCTTCAGCGTGCTTTTTACAAGCCTTGCTTTCTGCCGCGCTTTTAGAATATCATCGTCTACCACAGTAACGTGCCCCATTTTCCGGAAAGGTTTGGTGGCAGATTTGCCATACAGATGCACATACACGCCGCTGAATTTCAGTACATCTTCCAGTCCCTGGTAAATGGCAGCACCCTCGTATCCGAAGTCACCAAGAAGGTTCACCATCACGCCGGCTTTTACAATGGCCGTGTCGCCTAAAGGCAGGTTGAGAATGGCCCGCAGATGTTGCTCAAACTGAGAAGTAACATTGCCTTCAATGGTATGATGTCCGCTGTTGTGTGGCCGGGGCGCAATTTCGTTAACAAGAATTTTCCCGTCTTTGGTAAGGAAAAGTTCCACTGCCAGCAAACCAACAATTTCAAGTTTTTCCGCTACCAGGGTTGCAATTCTCAGCGCTTCTTTTTCAATGTTCTTTTTAATGTTGGCAGGACTAAAGAGGTATTCCACGAGATTGGCCTCCGGATTAAATTCACATTCAACCACCGGAAAACATTTAACCTCGCCGCTTTCACTGCGTGCCACAATTACCGCTAGTTCTTTTTCAAAGTCAACCAGGCGCTCGAGCACACTTGGCGCGTCAAACGCTTTTTCAAGATGGTGCGGGCTTACCAGTTTGCTTACCCCTTTCCCGTCGTAGCCGCCCTTCCTGAGCTTCTGAAAAAAAGGAAAATAATCTGCGTATTTGGTAATTTGTTGCCTGTTTTCAACCAGGAAAAAATCCGGACTCGGAATGTTATTGCGCTGGTAAAACATTTTTTGCGAGCCTTTATCCTGAATCAGTTCTATCACCTCAGGTTGCGGATATACTTTTTTTCCCTCTTTAACCAGCGCTTTTAAAGCATCGATGTTTACGTTTTCAATCTCGATGGTGATAAGATCCTTGTCCTGACCAAAGGCATAAACAGTATCATAGTCTGTAAGACTTCCCTGGCTGAATTTGCGGACCAGGTGTTTACACGGCGCGTTTTTATCAGGATCAAGCACCGAAATATTAAGGTTGAGGTTAATGGCGTTTTGTATGAGCATACGGCCCAGCTGTCCGCCGCCAAGAATCCCGATATGGAGTTGCTGAATGGTTTTAGTCATTGTATTATAGTGCAAAGATACGATTGTGCGGCGATACACCGGGCATAAAAATGCGGTTTGCAGCCCTGTTTATATCTGAAATAAAAAGCTATTTTTGAGATATGACTCACACAAGACATTTTGTTTTTAGTTTTTTATTTTTCGTGGCCACGGCCGCTTTTGCACAATCTTTTAATGAAGACAGGATCCGGGGTCACGTCACTTTTCTGGCCTCAGATCAGCTCGAGGGCAGGGGTACTGCTTCTGCCGGCGAGATCAAAGCCGCTGAATACATTGCAAGGGAGTTTAAATCGCTTGGCCTGAAACCCTTTAAAGGATCTTATCTGCGCCCGTTCAAATACCGCAAAAACACCAATCCGCACGATACCTCCCTGGCCGGTGTTAAAGAAAAACAGGCCAATAACGTGGTGGGTTTTCTCGATAACAAAGCGCCCTACACCATTGTGATAGGAGCACACTATGATCACCTCGGACTCGGCCACGATCACAACAGTTTAATGGCAAATCCTGAAGGGCAGATTCACAATGGCGCCGATGACAATGCAAGTGGTACAGCCGGCGTAATTGAACTGGCAAGATATTTTTCGACCAATAAAATTACTGAACGGTATAATTTTTTATTCATTTGTTTCAGCGGCGAAGAACTGGGACTGCTGGGATCGAAAAAGTGGTGCGAAAATCCTGATATTCCGCTGAACAAAATCAATTACATGATCAACATGGACATGATTGGCCGCCTGAATGATTCAACTAAAAAACTCGTAATCTACGGTGTCGGCACTTCACCTGCCTTTGTGCCGCTGATCGATTCGTTGCAGACCTCTTTCAGCATCAAAAAAGACAGTGCCGGTATCGGCCCAAGCGATCAGACTTCTTTTTATCTCAAGGACATTCCGGTGCTCCATTTTTTTACCGGCCAGCACAGTGATTACCACCGCCCATCTGACGATGTTGAAAAAGTAAACATCAAAGGCGAAGCAGAAGTGCTGGCTTACATTGCACGTTTGATTGAAAAAACTGACAATTACCCTAAACTCGGATTCTTAAAAACGCGTAATCCCGAACAGGGCAAGGCAGCATGGAAAGTTACAATGGGCGTAATGCCGGATTACACCTTCGAAGGACCCGGCATGCGCATCGACGGCGTAACCGACAATAAACCTGCAGCCCGCGCAGGACTCATGCAGGGCGACATTGTAATTAAGCTTGGAAAAGATGAAGTAAAAGATATGCAGACGTATATGAAGGCTTTGTCGCGTTACAGCAAAGGAGATACAACTACGGTTGAAGTACTCAGAGCAGGAGAGACAAAAGTAATGCAGTTAACTTTTTAAAAATATAAACTAAATTCCATGAAAAAAATCTTCGTTTTTACATGGCTCTGTATCCTGAGTCTTGCAGTGGCCGCGCAGTCAAAAACTGCGGAAGCAGATAAAATTTTGGGTGTATGGCAAACGGGAAGTGGCAAGGGCAGGATCCAGATTACGCGTTACGGCGACAAATACGGGGGAAAACTGATATGGCTGCGCGAACCCAACGATAAAAACGGGCAACCAAAACGCGATGATCAGAACCCGGATCCCGCGAAAAGAACCAATCCTAAACTCGGACTTAACAACCTGCTGGGTTTTGTTTACGAAGGCGATGGCAAATACGAAAATGGAACCATTTACGATCCCGAAAATGGAAAAACATATAAGTGTGTCATGACCCTCGAGAACAATGTTCTTAAAGTGCGCGGTTATGTTGGTTTTACGCTGATTGGCCGAACTGATGTGTGGACCCGCGTGGAATAAGGTATCAGTGGATCCTGATCTCCTGTCCGGGTTTTAAAACATAACGCCGGCTGATGCCATTCAGGGCCATTAGTTCTTTCAGCGAAAGACCATACCGGCCTGCAATGAGATACCAGCTTTCTCCTTTATTCACCTTGTGCAGTTTGCTGTTGGCCGGAAAAGCACAAAGGCGCTGCTGTGTGTTTTTGATAACGATGCTCGGATGATGAAGTTTCTGGTCGTTAAAAGAAATGAGACTGCCAGGATTGAGCGGATGTCCCTTATACCTGATTTCAAAATGAAGATGTGAGCCGCTGCTGTGACCCGTGCTGCCGCCAAGACCAATGGTTTGTCCGCTCTGCACCACCTGGCCGGCTTTCACTTTGATCCGCGAAAGATGCGCATACACGGTTTCAAGACCATTGGGATGCATGATGATCACTACATTCCCAAACCCTCCCTGTTTTTTGGCAAAACGCACCTTGCCGGCAAAAGCA
>CAZFCR010000072.1:0-7321 GCA_964517305.1 uncultured Akkermansia sp. | reverse complement strand
AAAGCAGAAACCACTTTATCTCCTTTATTAAGATCTATGTCTATGCCCTTGTGAAGACGCCCTTCCCGCCAGCCAAAATGGGAGGTCACCATTCCGGCCACAGGGGCGGAGTAATAACTGAGGTATTCGTTTTCAAGAAACACATTCTGCACTGCCGGCAGTTCTTTCAGACTCAGTGGCGGAAAAAGCAATGCCTCGTCTTTTTCACAGTAAAAACTCAGTGAACTCAGGTTGAGCGGTGAAAGTGTCACAGAATCACTGTTGTTCTGCTTCAGCAGACTGGCATAATAATTCAGTAATTCAACATCATGCGCGCTGATGTCGTTTAATTCAAATAATGAATCGATCAGCTGCGCCAGTTTGTGTTTGGTAATAACACGCACCATCAAACTGTCGTTCCCGGCGCCAGGATCGTTTGTCGCCATCATGAGACCCGGAAAGATCACAAGAAAAAGAAAATAGTATGCCTTCATGATTTAAGACATACAAGATAATGAGAATGGACGAAATTCCCTTATGGATTGACGTTTTACACAGAATTATCTGATCCTGTCTGCACTTTTTAACAGTTCGATGTCCTTTTTAATGAAGCGGATGGCAAGGATAGCAGCAAGTATCGCGAATCCACCCATTAATATCATCAGATAATTAACCGATGATTGAACCGGTTCTTCTAAACTTTCTGCAAATGGACAAAAAGCGATCATCAGCGACAACACCAGCCAGAAAAAGATCAGGAGGTAACACAATTTGATCTGGAGGTCCCTGTGTTTAAATAAAAACACGGTAACGAATGTGAGTACAAGTGCAAGAAAGTTAATAACGATCGCCGTGATGTGACCCATACTCGAACTGAACTCAGGGTGGTTGATCGGAACCATCATGATGGATGCCTCAGACGAGCCTGAACGAACAGTTACACTTGGAATTAACATCAGCGCAATGGAGAAAAAAACGAGCTGGAACAGAAATAAACTTTGTTTACGTTGAATCATGTCGCAAATTTAATCATTTGCTTTTACCACGGTAACAGTTTCAGCTGGTATTCCCTGTCATTTAACTGGCTGGAACTGATCATGACCGGACCTCCGGAATTAAATTGCGGAAACGAACTCTTTAAAAATTCGCCTTCTGTTGTGATGGAGTAGACTTTTCCGTTGGGTTGAAGCTGGGCAAGCACAATGTTTTGTTTGTTTGCATTCGATCTGGTCAGCAGCCATCTGGAATTTCCCTGTTCATCGGTTTTGAAGGCCAGTTTCACCCTGAGTCCGGGGGATGATGTATACATTTTTGAGATCTCTGAAATACTATCAATGCACAGCATGCCGTTCATGTCGGTTTTATCCCGGCTTACAGAAAAATCCTGAATTTGTCGGTTCACCTCTATTATCGTTTTTTTTATTTCGGCTGTCTCATGGTCTGTTTTAATGCTAAACGGAATGGTATTGACGTACCTGAAACAGTTTTTTTTCGGAGTGGTGACGTAGATATCGCCCTCCGCCACAAGAAACCCTTTTTCCTTTTTTAAGCCTGCTATGTTCACTGCGTAGCCCGGTAACTGTTTACTCGCGCCTTCCGTGGCCTGGCTTGCATTCACGGAAAAAGTTTCATGAACAAGCACCTCGCCAAGCGAATCCATTTTGCAATAATAAAGCATCACGGGTTTTCCGTTGGCAAGTGAGAATATGTTTTTTACAACATCTGTCTGACCCGATGATAATTTCTGACCCACTATCTCTACCGCATGGCTCACCGTGTCAACAATACACTTGCCCGGCTGATAGCGGAAGTTGTCATTTTTCCGGTTGAGTTTGGTGCCGCGAACCAGCTTCCCTGTTTTTGAATGGATCTTTAGCAGCCACTGACTCGTTTTTTCCGGCTGAACCAGATTTACAAAAACAAGCACGTAATCAGGTCCCGCGTAAAGGATGCCGGCATCGTAAATAAATTTTCTTTCAAACGCAAATTGCCATTCTGGCTGATAATCAAAATTGCCAAGTGTGTCGCTGAGCCGGTATTTGTTCAGGTAAAATTGTTGACCGGACGTGTCTCTTACCTGTTTAATTGCATAGGCGAAGGGCCCGTTAAATTTTGCATCATTGCCCAGCATGGCTGAATTGTTGAGCCGGGCCACGTCTACTTTGTTAACCTGCGATACAATTTTCAGGTTTTTGTTCGCCCTTATTATATCAACTGTGGCTTCGCCTTTTTTCTGAATGTAAATGTTCAGGTAATCGTGAAGTGTGTCCATCATCAGGCGGAGGTATTCGTTGTTGACCGAACGAGCGTTTTTTACTTCCACACTGTCCGTCACCTCCAGCCGCGCATTAAGTTTTATGATTTTTAAAGTGCTGGCGCCATCCGTGAAACCGGCTACATACAGCTGTCCGTTTTTCCATGTGCTGGTGGCATTGCTGAACGGGAAAATTTTAACCTGTCCCGCGCACAGCAAAGAAATTAAAAAGAAAATATAAAAGAGTTTATTCTTCAATCAGGCCGTTTTTTTCTCTTTGAATATAGTTAAGGATGAGGAAATAATAAAGTATTACACCCAGTGCGTATAAAAGGGAGGTGATGAGGAAAATGTTGGCAAATGTATAATGATAGGCGAAGAAAATGGTTACCATAAAGCCGCTTAACACCCAGCTTCCGCTCCAGATGGCTGAGGTAAGGGCGCTGGTGATCTCCCGGTTGTTTTTTCCGACATAATTCAGCACAAGTTCCGAGGTCATGGGTCCGGCCATGTTCATAAGCGGCTGGCGTATCAGGTAACACACAGATGCAATCACTATGGCAATGCTGTATTGACTGTAGTATTGAGTAGTAGCAAGGGCAACAAGACTGATCACCGCGAGTGATTGTGTGCTGGGAATGGCTATCTGATAACCGATTTTTTCTTTGATCCTTGGCACCAGCATGGCGAGATAGGCAACCAGCAGTGAAGCTACAAAACTCAGCACCGAAAATCCGCCTTTACCAAGGTGATGTACTTTGTCGAAAAACAGGCTGATGAACGGAATGGTAAGACCCGCCCCCGTTGCAATAATGAGCGTTGGCACCAGCGCGCGGATAACGATGGGCCAGTCGGTTTTTCTTCTGGTCTTTTTTTCCTGCGTTTCAGCTAATTTTTCCTCGTGCACCTCGTTAAAGTTTTTTATACGCCGAAGAAAAATGATCCCGCCGAATCCGACGATTGAAAATAACATAAGAATAAATTGTTCATCGAAAAACCGCGGATTGATAAAATCGAGAATGGCAATGACCGAACCACTTACAATGCCGCCAAAACTCCAGGTGCTATAGCTCAGTGAGATGGCCGCAGTTTGTTGTGCTTTTCCGGAGTTCCTGAGAATGTATGGAAAAATAGGGATCTGCATAAAAGTAAATGAAGCACCCCAGAGCAATAACGCGATCATGGTAAACAGTTTCAGGTCGTAAGCAATGCACAGCACAATGGCGGCACCAAAAAATGGTACACAGAACCCGGAAAGGTTAAACAGCGGCAGCAGTTTTTTTCCTTTGATGTATCTGCCCATTGGAAGCGCGAGAAAAAATACTCCTAAGAATCGGAATGTAATGAACAAAGCAATTTCTTTATCCGAGAATCCCTTGCGTGTCATGAAAAGGGGAAGAATGTTCATGAACGTGGCATTCACGGTCTGAATAAAAAATTCAGCAGCGATCGCGTTTCTGATCGGCAGTTCAATTTTTTTATAATCACCTATAAAGGCAAAGGGTTTTGCCATCTTTAAAATAAATTACGGTCAAGAAAAGAAAAAAACGGTTTTATTCTTTCATTTTTTCCTCAATATAAAGTATCAGTTTTTCTTTTTGTGCAGGGTCAAATTCTTTAAAATCATCCCGGTTTCTGAACCAGGTAATTTGTCTTTTGGCGTAGTTCCGGGTATGCTGTTTTATTTTTTCGATGGCTTCTTCCAGGCCCGATTTGTCATCGAGATAATCAAAAAGTTCACGGTACCCTACAGTCTTGAGTGCGTTTTGGTGTTTATAAGGCAACAGTTGTTTTATTTCTTCAAGCAGCCCTGCCGCCATCATGTTGTCCACTCTGTCGTTGATTCTCTGGTAAAGCACGCCGCGTTCAGTATTAACAAGAATTTTAATGGGTATAAAATTTCTTTGCCTTGTGTTTTTATTCAGAAAGGATGAGAAAGGTTTTCCGGTAAACAAACAAACCTCCAGCGCCCTGATCAGTCTTTGCGGATTACTGAGATCGGCTGTTAGCGCAAATTCCGGATCATGTTTAAGGATCTCTTCTTTGAGCCACGAAAGTCCGTTTACCGCATACGCCTGATTGAGTTCATTCCTGATGTCAATCGGCACCTCGGCAAAATCATCAACACCCCTGAGTACCGCGTCAATGTATAAACCCGAGCCTCCTGTAAGAAAAACCACATCATGTGACTGAAAAAGCTGATCCAGAAGTTGTATCACGTCTTTTTCGTAATGACCGGCACCGTAAAGCTCTGTAATGTCTTTGTTGTTGATCATGTGGTGCACCACAGTGTTCAGTTGTGTCGCATCTGGTTTGGCGGTGCCAATCGACATCTGCCGGTAAAATTGTCTGGAGTCTGCTGAGATGATCTCGGTGTTAAAATAAGTGGCAAGTTCAATGGCGAGGTCGGTTTTTCCAACGGCAGTCGGACCCGCAATAACAACCAGATATTTTTTTTTGGTGTCGATGGCACAAAATTAGAAAATCGTGCTCCCCACAGCGTTCATTATTCAGTTTTGTTTGTGAACAACTCTTTTTTATAACTTTAAAGGGCTTGCGCCTGCTTTCCTATTTTTATGCGATGCACCGGCCTTTACATAGCCTCATATTTGCCCTCGTTCTTTTTTCAGGATTCGGCGCGCTCAGTTTTTTGTTTCCCGAAGGTGGCATTACTTTAGGTAAGGATCTTCTGCTCAGTTATCCTTCATTGGAGGATGTGTTTGGAAATACGAAGAAAACCAAAGACATCAGCGAGGTTTTAAAAACCCTGAGCGAAGTCGATACGTCTTTTATTCTTGCCGACACGCAGGAAGTTGCCGTGGAAGCACCACCTGAAACAAAAGCACCGAAACTGATCACCGGTATTCAGATGTCTGATCCCGATGCGCTCACTGATTTTTTTGAATCTTTAAAAAATATAAAAGATAACAAAAGTGCGGTTCGTGTTTTACATTATGGCGACAGTCAGATAGAGGGAGATCGCATGACGGATTATCTGCGGCTCAAGCTTCAGGGGCAGTTCGGCGGTTCCGGACCAGGATTGATTTCTTTAATGCCTTTAACACAGCATGTTGGTTACCGGGTAACGCCCGATGGCGATGAGTGGGACCGTTACAACGTTTTTACCGCGAAAGATAAAAGAGTGTCGCATAAAAATTATGGCGTGATGGCCGGTTTCTGCCGGTTTAAAGGATACGACAATTTTGATCCTAGAGCTCAGCCTTTGCAGGCGGGATTCAAATTACAGAACAAGGCCGGCGGTTATTCAAAGATTCGTTTGTTTTATGGCGGTGCACGCGCGCGCACCTGGTGCGAATATTACGATGGTCCGGCATTGATCCATGCTGATAGTCTTGAAAGCGGCGGTTATTTCCACTGGCGCGATTTTGAAGTGAGTAAAGGTTCTCCTGAACAGTCATTTCAGTTTACCGGAACCGACAGTCCCGACTTTTATGGGATGTCGCTTGAAGGCGACGGCGGGGTGATGGTAGATAATCTGGCAATGCGGGGGAGCAGCGGAACTTTTTTTCACCAGATCAATAATGCTCAGTTGAGAGAGTTTTATAAATTGTTCAACGTAAAACTCGTCATCCTCCAGTTTGGCGGTAATACGCTCCCTGCGCTGCGCGACAGTGCCATGGCAGTGAATTACGCAGGTTACATGCGTTCTCAGATTTCGCTGGTTAAAAAAATGGCACCCGGCGCCAGTATTTTATTTATCGGACCCTCTGACATGAGCGTTAAATCAGGAACAGAATACATCACGTACCCTCTTCTTGAAAAGTTGCGCGATGAACTTAAAAAAGTGGTGCTTTCAAGCGGTTGTGCTTTTTTTGACCTCTATGACTGTATGGGCGGTAAAAACAGCATGCCTGCCTGGGTTGAACAAAAGTTAGCCGCCAGTGACTATACGCATTTTAGTCCGAAAGGTGCGAGGCAAATTGCCACATTTTTGTACGGATCGCTCATTAACGAGTACAAATCATTTTTAAAACAAGATAAGGGAACCAATTAGAGATGATGAGGCACACGTTATATTTTATTTTCCTTGCCTTCTGCTTTTCGGTCGCGCTGAATGCCCAGAAATCATTGCCTGTTTACAGCTTCATCGATCACAAATCGAACCGCATCATCATGCCGCGGGACAGTTCCGCATTTACAGCATTGTTTAATAAAATGGACCGCGTGGCAAAGGGCGATACCACAATGGTGAAAGTGGCCCACATGGGCGGTTCACACGTGCAGGCGGGGATCTGGAGCAATACCTTTATCTCGCTTTTTCAAAACAGATACATCACTGCGGGTGGTGGTTACTTTGTTTTTCCTTTTAAAATAGCCAAAACCAATGGGCAGCCCTTCGCCAGGTCTTTCAGTTCAGGTAACTGGCGTAAGTGCAGATCTGTGGGCCGGGAATTTTGTCAGCCCCTGGGCATGAATGCCATGAATGTAAGCACCAGCGACACCTCCAACTACTTCGGTGTAGCCCTCACACCAAAGGCAACATGTAAATTTGTGAATACAGTAAAGGTGTACCATAATTTTAATAGCAGCTATAATATCCGCTTGTTCATCGAGGATACGGTGAACGTAAAAAAAACAGATGTTGTTGCTGAAGGATTCACCCGCTTTGATTTCGCGATGCCGGTGGATTCCGTTTGTTTTCAGCTCATCAGAAAAGACACATTAAAGAGTGATTTTGTGCTGTACGGGTTTAGTCTTGAAAACACCCTTGCTCCGGGCTTTTATCTGGCAGGTCTGGGCGCGAATGGCGCATCCAGCAGCTCTTTCCTGCGTTGCAGTGAGTTGGCACCGCAACTCAGAACGCTGCAGGCCGATCTGTTTATTTTATCGCTCGGGGTTAACGATACCCAGTCAAAAGGGTTTACAAAGGATGAGTTTATAGAACATTACGATAGTCTCATCACCATCATCCGCGAAACGTGTCCAAACGCCGCCATCATGTTAACTACCACCACTGATAACTACATTAAACGTAAAACTTCAAATAAAAGGAGCATTCCTGCCAAACAGGCCATGATGGAACTGATGCAGGCACGTAATGTGGCCGTATGGGATCTGTTCGGCATT
>CAZFCR010000071.1:0-11731 GCA_964517305.1 uncultured Akkermansia sp. | reverse complement strand
GGAATACCAGCAGCCTCGGCGTTGAGATTGCCTGCGACAAAGAAGAAACAAAAAGAGTATTATCTGCAGCGTACATTCCTGTTCCTGCAGGCGGACAGATCTCTGCACCTGAAGATGTGGCGCCGCTCGTTGCAGAACTGGGTTTTCCGCTTGTGGTAAAGCCCGTTGACGGCAATCACGGCAGAGGCATTTCTACCAACCTGCAAACGCTCGAACAGGTGAAAGAGGCTTTTGTACTCGCGCAGAATGTTTCGGAAAAAGTGATCATTGAACGTTTTGTGGAAGGTTTTGATTTCCGTTTCCTCCTTGTGAATTATAAACTGGTGGCAGTGGCCAAGCGCACACCGGCCATGGTGATTGGAGATGGTTTCTCAACCATCGCGCAACTCATTGATGAAGTGAACGCCGATCCGAGAAGGGGCGAAGGACACGAGAACGTTTTGACTACCATTAAAATTGATAAGATCACAAACGGTCTTCTCGAAAAAAGCGGACTCACGCTCGAATCTGTTCTGCCGATTGGAAAAATGCTTGTTTTAAAAGATACCGCCAACATTAGCACCGGTGGTACTGCGGAAGACGTTACCGACCAGGTACATCCTGCCAACGTGCAGATGGCGGAACGCATAGCGCGGCTTCTGAATCTCGACATCTGCGGCATCGACGTGATGGCGTGGGATGTGGCGCAGCCTGTTACGGCGCAGAATGGTGGTGTACTCGAAGTAAACGCGTGTCCTGGTTTCAGGATGCATACCCATCCCTCTGCCGGACTCGGCCGCAACGTGGGTGAGGCTGTTATTCAGATGCTGTTTCCTGAAGGAAAAAAAACAAGGATTCCTTTGATTGCCATAACCGGCACTAACGGCAAAACCACTACCACTCGTTTAACCGCTCATCTTGCCAAAACAGCAGGGTTTAACACCGGTTTTACAACCACAGATGGTATTTACATCAATGGCAACTGTATTCACGAGGGTGATTGTACAGGACCTGTTTCCGCGCAAACCATTCTTCACGATCCAACCGTTGAATTTGCCGTGCTGGAATGTGCCAGAGGAGGCATTCTTCGCGCCGGACTGGCTTTTGATCAGTGCGATATCAGCATTATTACCAATGTATCGGAAGACCATCTGGGTTTAAAAGGGATTGACACGCTGAAACAGATGGCACGCGTAAAAGCGGTGGTTGCCAACAGTACCAAGCCTTCAGGATTTTGTATCCTCAATGCCGATGACGATCTGGTATATGCCATGCGTGAAGAAGTGGACAGTCAGGTTGCCTTGTTCAGTATCCGCAACAACAATCCGCGTGTTCGCCGTCACTGCGAGGCGGGAGGCATGGCGGCTGTGATCGACAAAGGATACCTCACCATCTGCAAAGGCATGTGGAAGATCCGCGTTGAAAAATTATCCGACATCCCTCTTTCGCTGGATGGCCGCGCCACCTCGATGATTAAAAATTTGTTACCGGCCACGCTTGCAGCTGTGCTCAGCAACATCAGCATGGATGCGATCCGGGCGGGATTAAAAAGTTTTATTCCTTCACCGGAATTTACACCCGGCCGCATGAATGTATTTAAGTTCAGCGATTTTGAACTGATGATCGATTATGCGCACAACACTGCGGGATTTGAAGAACTGAAACGTTTTATGGCAGGTACCCGCGCCGAAAAGAAAGTAGGTATTGTTGCCGCAGTGGGCGACAGAAGAGATGAAGACATAGTGAACGTTGGTATTTATGCCGGACAGATCTTTGATGAGATCATCATCCGACACGACAATGATCTGCGGGGACGCAGCCAGGAGGAAATGACAGCGCTGATCATGAAAGGCATCAGGCAGGTAAGTGATTTAAAACCGGTGCAGGTGATTTCGAATGAGCTGGATGCCATCCGTTATGCGATTGAAAATGCGGGCAAAGGATGGTTCATCGCCGTATGCACTGATGAAGTGCAGGTGAGCATTGATTTTGTAAAACAAGCAAAGGAAAACGAAGCGAATCTCAAAAAAAATTATGTACTTTCAAAGGCTTCATAATACGGTATGCCTAAAGGAAAATTATTGATCATCGGGGGTGCAGAGGACAAAGGTCCGATCAGAAATCCCCCGATCATCAAGATGAAGAATAAAAATTATGTTGACTATGATGTCCTTGGCAGGATGATTCATCAGGACGCCAGTGGTAACAACCGTATTGAAGTGATCACCACAGCCTCACAACAACCTCTTAAAACCGGGCGCATGTATATCCGGTCTTTTAAAAAGGCAGGATTTTCAAATGTGGGACACATCAGCATCGATAATAAAGAGGAACTAAAAAATCCCGAACACGTTGACCGTGTGAAAAACGCGCGTGTTGTTTTTTTCAGTGGGGGCGATCAGTACCGTTTAACCAGTATTCTCACGGGGTCAGAATTACTGAGCGTGATTTTTAAACGTTACGAAGAAGAACCGGATTTTATGCTGGCGGGCACCAGCGCCGGGGCTATGGTGATGTCTGAACACATGATCTATCACGCCGAAAACAACGAAGCCATGCTCAAAGGTCACGTGAAGATCACCGGCGGATTTGCCATGCTGAAAAATTGTATTGTGGATACACACTTTGTTAAACGTGGTCGTTATGGCCGTTTGTTTCAGGCGGTGCTGAGCAAGGAAGGTAGTTTTGGCATTGGTCTGGGCGAAGATACGGGCCTGATGATTGAGGAGGGCCGCATGGCCACCTGCGTAGGATCAGGAATGGTAATTGTGGTTGATCAGTCGCAGGTCAAATACATGAACAAACCTGAATTAACGGATGACGAACCGATTTCTGTTGAAAACCTTGTTGTACATGCGCTCACCCGCGGCGACCAGTTTGATCTGGAACAAAGACGTATGGTGCCAAAAAATAAAATGGCGGAAATTAATTCTTCTCAATCGCGGTAAATAAAGATCTTTTTGTCTTCTCCTTCTCTCAGCGAAGCGCGGTACATGCCTTCTGAATTAAACACCATTTCAATATGGCCATCCTTGTCCACCGCCACCAGGCCGCCTTCACCGCCCATGTCTTTTAATTTGTTCATCACTACTTCATCACAGGCGTGTTTGAGCGAATAATCCTTATACTCCATCAAACAGCTGATGTCGTATGCTACTACCGATCTGATAAAATATTCACCATGTCCGGTGCAACTCACGGCGCAGGTTTTATTATTGGCGTAGGTGCCCGCGCCAATCATAGGGCTGTCGCCGATTCGGCCATAACGTTTGTTGGTCATGCCTCCTGTTGAAGTGGCGGCGGCCATGTTGCCTTCCCTGTCGAGCGCCACACAACCAACAGTACCGAATTTTCTATCCGCGTCTGGTGTGTGATCAAGAATGATCTGGTTGGCTTCCCGGGCTCTTAACAACTGATCGTATCGGTCTTGCGAGAAAAAATATTCGGGTGGTGCAAGTTCAATGTTCTCTTCCACTGCAAAATTAAGAGCACCCGTGCCCGACATAAAAACATGCTCAGATTTTTCCATGATGGCGCGGGCAAGGGTTACAGGGTTTTTTACACCCTCAATGCAACTTACCGCTCCCGCCAGAAGTGTTTTTCCGTCCATGATGGCAGCATCCATTTCGTTTTTGCCACCATTTGTAAAAACAGAGCCTCTTCCGGCATTAAAAAGAATATTGTTTTCAAGAACTTTAACCGCTGTTTCTACCGCTTCCACAGCGCTGCCGTTATTGTTAAGTATTTGCTCCGCGGCTACCAGCGCGTCTTCCAGGGCGCGTTTGTAAGCCAGTTCTTTTTCCGGCGTCATCAGGCTTTTTAAGATCGTACCTGCGCCCCCATGAATAGCTATGCTGTATTTGCTCATAAATTTCAGGATGAGATCCTGGCAATAAAGTTAATAAAATGCACTGCCAAAGTATGTAAATTATATACCCGACGGCATATTTGTAACCCTGGCCAGAATTCACTTTACACAAGGTTCAATGCCCGGCTTTGGGGAAAAATTTCTATTCTTTTTTATGCTTCGCTTTAAATAACTTGCCGCGCTTTGTTTGTTAACAGGCACAAGCTTTGTTTTTAAACAAACGATGACAGCAAATAATTCTACTATCAGTTACGAAGACGGCCTGCGTGGAAATCCACCAGCAAAAAAACATACCAAACGGAAAAAGGGGTGGATCATTTTTTTCTCCATCATCGCCTTTCTTATCATTTTAAGACTGGTGCTGCCGTTTTTTGTTTTGAAATATGTAAATAAAACGCTTGCTAAAAGTAAAGAATACCCTGGGCATGTCGAGGACATTGACCTCGCACTGATTCGCGGTGCCTATGTGATCAAAGGCATCAGGATCGATAAAGCTGATACGCTTACCGGCAAACGTGACAGCATTGCTTTTTTTACTTCACCGGCAGTTGACTTGTCAGTGGAGTGGAAAGCCTTGTTTAAGGGCGCCATTGTTGGGGAAATAGAAGTGGATGAGCCTCGTTTGAATTTTGTGAAGGGTGCACCCAAGGATAAGAATGTAAAAAATGATACAGCTGATTTTCAGGATGTGCTGCGTGACCTGATGCCGCTTACCATTAACCGTTTTCAGATCAATAACGGCAGTATTCATTATATCGACAGGAATTCGAAACCCAATATTGATGTGGCCATTAAACACCTCGAAGTGCTGGCAACCAATCTCTCGAACGCCGATGACAGCACCGGGATGCTTCCCGCTACCTTAAAAGCCAGCGCCGATGCCTACGGCGGAAATTTTGAACTTAATACCAAGTTTGACGCACTGGCTCGTCAGCCCACCTTCGATTTGAATGCGAGAATTACTGCAGTGGACATGGTGAAGCTGAATGATTTTTTTCGCGCCTATGGCAATTTTGATGTGAATAAAGGAAGTTTTGGATTGTACACTGAGTTTGCTGCGAAGAAAGGAAAATTCAATGGTTATGTGAAGCCAGTCATCAAAGATCTCGACGTTGTTCAGTTTAATAAAAAAGAAGGTAATTTTGGTCAGATACTTTGGGAGTCCGTGGTTGGAACCGTTGCCGAAATATTTGAGAATCAGCCAAAGGAACAGGTTGCAACCAAGATCCCTATCAACGGCAATTTCGACAATCCTGACATTGCTATCTGGAATGCCATCACCTACGTTCTTCGCAACGCGTTTGTATACGCGCTCCGACCGTCTATTGATAACACCATTGATATCGGGGAAGTAGAAAATGTGGAAACCGAAAAAACTTTCCTGCAAAAAGTTTTCGGAAAGGATAAAGATAAATCGGATAAAAAAGACAAGGACAAAAAGAAAGACAAGCCCTCAGGAAACGGAGATGAAAAAGAAGAAAAAGCAGGCAGCGGCTGGTAAAACGCAAAACTTCTAAAATTGTAACTGATAACTAACAGTAAATCTGAATTTTTCAAGATCTACTGTATCCAGCTGATGACTGATCTGAATCCTGAAAGGCGGCACGTGACGAAGAGGATCAGTGGTATAAGTTACACTTCGTTTTTCGTCAACATGTTCTACTTTTTCACCAAACGCAAATTCTATGCAGTTACTGTCAACATCAAAATTATAAAGAAATAGTTCGTTCAGGTCATTCGCATCGGTAAATTCATCGATGTGAACAGTTACCTGCACTTTGGCGTAAGGCGGGTTGATTGTAACAACGTGCGCACGCAGCGTGGGATCGTAAACGGTTTTTACGGCATTATCCATAAGTGTTTTACTGGTTTAAAGAAATATACATGCCATTTAAAGCACTTTTGAATTGGAGCGCCACAGGTAAAAAGTGAGATAGGTTTTCCACCCCTCAAATTGATCGAATACTTTATCTACCTCGCTGCGGTTATTTTTTTTGGGAATCTGTTTTAATCTGAACAATGCGCCATTGATGCCTGAGTCGCCATACGGTACCCGGTTCATGGCCCTCAGGCTTTTCATCAGCACATAATTGGCGGTCCATTCTCCGATGCCGCGGATGGCTATCAGTTCTTCCAGCATTTTCTCTTCCGATCCCAAGCCCTTCAGCTTCTCTTTGCTGAGTTGCTGATGGTAGAACAGATCTGAGATGGTTTTGATGTATTGGGCTTTTTTTTCTGTGAGCTGCATGGTACGGAGATCCTCCACGGAAACATGATGAAGCACTGAAGGCTCTGGAAAGAGAAAATAGTTGTGCTGAGCGAAGCTGATGCACGTGCCGAATCTCTCTACGAGCCTGCGTTTTAAGGTATATGCAAAACTCAGATTGATCTGCTGCCCCAGGATGCACCACACGAGTGCTTCAAACAGGTCAGGGATCCCTACCATTCTGAAACCTCTGAACTGATGCGCGAGATCAGAAAGATCAGGGTCTTGTTGAAGCAGCCGATAAAAGGGGTTGATATCCCGGTCTAAGTCGAGCCATTCAACAACAAACCGTCGGATATGGTGAGGCTCAGAAAAATTACCCTTGATGCAATCAATGAGCAGGTGAGTGGCGTTTTCGCGGATCTCGATCAGCTGAGGGCTTTTGTTTCCGGGAAAAAGCCGGCGAACAGCATCTCGCTCCACGCGGTGCATACAATCATCGTAACCCCGGTCGAGAAACCAGATTGATTCCTTAAAGTTAAAGTTATCTGGTTTTTGTATCTGAATTGTCAGGCGTGTTGTTCTTTAGTGGTTAGGCTCAGATTTTCTTTTTGAAGTTCCGCTACAAATTCAAGTGTCTCTTTGATTTTGTCTGCGCAGATAAAGATAAAGGATCCGGGCGTAGCTGAAGCGATGGCGGTCTGGATGGCTTCGCGTTCATCAGGGATTACATCAACGGGAATCTTTCCATTGATGCGGAGAATGCCCTCTGTTAAAAGGGTTTCTATCTCGCGCCCACTTTTTTCGCGTGGATTTTTATCATGCCGGATAATGATCCTGTTGAAGGTAGCAGCTGCAATCATGCCCACACTTCTGATGTCTTCGTCGCGGCGGTCGCCTGCAACTGCAATAATGCCGGTTTTTGGCTGGTCGGGATAATGCGAGAGAAATTTTTTGATCTCGGTGAAGCCGTCTACATTGTGTGCGTAATCCACCATCACACGGAACTGATCAAAGTTGAACAGATTCATACGGCCCGGGTTGAGTTGCGGATTTGGGTGGAAGGCCCTGAGCGCTTGCCTTATCACAGAAGTATCGATGCCGCTGACATGTGCCGCGAGCACGGCTGCCATTACGTTCCGGATCATGAACTCGGCTTTTCCGTTGAACGTGAGCGGAATTGCGTCAACGGTGTCTACATGGATGCGGTGCCCGTCAACAATGATCAGTTGACCGCCTTCAATAAATGCAGCCATGCCGTTTTTTTTGATGTGTTCCCTGATCCTTTCGTTGTTGCCATCCATACTGAAAAGCGCGATTTTGCAGTCCAGTGTGTCGTAAAGGCCGTACACCTTGTTGTCGTTGGCATTCAGAATGGCATATCCGTCTTTTTTGGTACTGCGCGCCACTACCGCTTTTACATTCAGCAGATCATCGAGCGTATGAATGTCTTTCAGGCCCAGATGGTCTTCAGAAATATTGGTGACAATGCTCACGTCACAGTTTTTAAATCCAACACCGGATCTGATGATGCCTCCCCTCGCGCATTCAAGCACTGCGTAGTCGATCCAGGGGTCAAAAAGCACCTGCTGCGCACTGATGAATCCGGTGCAGTCGCCCTCGTAAGTATTGTGTCCATCAATAAAAATACCTTCCGTGGTGCACAATCCGGTTTTGTAACCTGCTTGCGAGGCGATAAAAGAAACAAGCCGCGAAGTGGTTGTTTTGCCATTAGTTCCGGTGATCGCTACAATAGGTATGTTGGCGTTCTGCGGTTTATCGAACAGCATGTCGATGATGGGCGCAGCCACATTCCTTTCCACACCTTTTTGCGGATTAGAGTGCATGCGTAATCCGGGACCGGCATTAACTTCAATCACTGCGCCTACTTCGCGTGAAATGGGCTCGCTTACGGTTGAAGCCATGATGTCGATGCCGCAAATATCGAGGTTAAAAATGCGCGCGATCCGTTCCACCATAAATTTGTTGTCGGGATGCACCAGGTCGGTCACATCAGTCGCGGTGCCACCGGCGCTGATGTTGGCTGTGTCTTTCAGAATCAGTCTTTCCCCCTTTGGAAGAACGCTGTTAAGGTCCAGCTTTTTTTCTCTGAAAATTTTCTCAGTCACAGCGTCCACCCTGATCTTCGCCAGCACATGTTCAGCGCCGTCGCCGCGCTGAGCGTCTTTGTTTTCTTCGTCGATGAGTTGCTGGATCGTTGAAGTCCCATCGCCGGTAACATAAGCAGGCATGCGGAGAGCTGCGGCTACCAGTTTGTAGTTGATCACGAGAAAACGGTAATCATCACCCTGTATAAATTCTTCCACGATGACCGGCCGTGAAATTTTTTGCGCGATAGCGAAGCCGAACAGGGCTTTTTCGAGATTACTGATGTCGGTTGTGACCCCGCGGCCGTGGTTGCCGTCGAGAGGTTTCACCACCACAGGAAATTTCACTTCATGGAGCCGTTCACGCAATTCTTCCTCGCTGTAAACCACTATCCCTTTCGGAATTGGCACGTTCGCATCTTCGAGGATCATTTTTGTTTCTTCTTTGTCGCCGGCCGTTTCAATGCCGAGTCCACTGGTGAGGTCGGTTACCGCAGTCCTTATTTTTTTCTGACGGGAGCCATGACCAAGCGTGATAAGCGAACCGTAATTAAATTGTTTAAACGGAATTCCGCGTTTTTTAACTTCATTTAAAAGATACGTAGTGGTGGGACCAATGCTGTATTTTTTTTTCAGACGTTTGGTTTCTTCAAGCAAGGCCGTAAGATCTGTCTGTTTGTTTTGAATAAGATGGTGTACAACGGCCACGGCAGATTCTCCCGCATAGCTGGCCGCTTTTTCGTTTTCGTAAGCGTAGATGAGAAAGTGTTCGTTGGGTTTTTTGCCAGTGCGGACGCTGCTGAACGAAACGCTCATTCCTGCTTCTGACAGTAAATAGTGCGTAAAGTGTTTCACCAGCTGGAGCAGGTAAAGAGTAGCATCGGGATACTCTGAGGATTTAAAATGCGGCGCGTTAAATAAGGAGGAAGCCTGTGTGGAGACGGAGGCAAGCTGTTCGGGGGAGATGTCAGGAAAATAAATTTTTAAAACGATCAGATTCGTTTCGTTCAGTGACCATTGGTTAGGTCCCCGCATGACCTTGAGTTCAGATAATTCCATAAGCTATGGAACTAAGCAAATCAAATACCTGTTCTTGTGATAACTTTGCGGTCTCAACCGTGTTTTGGTGCAATTTCAGGCGACGTAAAAAGACAGGTGTGTAAATAATTCTACAAAGGTTCGAACAGGTCTTATACAGGGAGATTTTTGACAGGTATCGTAATTGCCCCCTGTGCACTATCATTCAGTTGAAAAATATTCTAAAGATTGATCTGTGGATCATCGTTTCTCTGATAGTTGGTGGTTTTCTCTTATATCAGCTGGTCTTTTTTATCCTGAAAAGATGGGCTCGCAAAAAGAAAAAAGTAGTTCCCGCCTTGCTGGACAAGCATCTTTATTATCCCGGCCTCACATTAATGATTGTGATTTGCATGTGGCTGGGTTCAGAGTTATTCCGGAAAAACATGTCGAAAAATGTTTTTCAATCTGTGCAACATTTTATTCTGTTATCTGCCATTGTCGCTAGCGCGTTTTTACTCATCCGTACTTTGCATGTTTTTCTTCAGGTGTTACTTAACTATTATGCCTCCGACAATCACGTTGATTACTCGCTGCGAAAAGCGCGCACTAAGTTTCAGCTGATTCAGAAAATACTGAACATTACGATTGTAATTGCAACTATTTCAATTATGCTGATGACGTTTAAAAGTATACGCGAGATTGGCGGCACTTTGCTCGCCAGCGCAGGAGTGCTGGGTCTGATCATCGGTTTTGCTGCTCAGAAAAGTCTGGGGACTTTATTCGCCGGAATTCAGATCGCTATATCCCAGCCAATAAGAATAGACGATGTCGTGGTTGTAGAAGGAGAGTTCGGAACCATAGGTGAAATTACGCTTACTTATGTTGTAGTAAATTCCTGGGATGGGAGGCGGCTGGTTCTGCCGATCAACTATTTCCTGGAACATGGTTTTGAAAACTGGACCCGCACCTCTCCGGAGATCATCGCCAAAGTAAAGCTCTATGTTGACTACGCGCTTCCCGTAGAAGATTTAAGAAAGGTGTTTATGGAATGTGTCGCTGCGTCGCCTTTATGGGATGGAAGAACGAGAGGACTTGTACTCACAGAATGCCGCGAGCAGACCATGGAAGTTCGCGGGACCATGAGCGTCCGCAATTCAGATGATGCCTTTACATTGCAGTGTGAGATCAGAGAAAAACTGATTGCATATATGATGGAAAAATATCCTCATTGTCTGCCAACGCAGCGAGTGGTCGTTAAAGGTCCCAGTTAGCATTCACTTGTGAAATTCCTGCAGCTGTTCAGGGGGCAGTGCTTCGAGAATTTCGTTGGGATGGAGATGGTTGATGTCAATTTCTTTGTGCTGCTGAATATATCCCGGGATCGCCCTGATAAAACGCGCGTAGGTATATAACTCAAATCCAAGTCCGTGCTCAATGGCAATGATATCGGCCTGTCTCTCGATATCGCGGCGACCATCGGCGGAAATGTTTTTTAAAGGAATTTTATACCGGCCTGCGGGACCTCTGTTTTCGTATTGAAGCACGTGACCGAGCTCGTGCGCAATCACGCCGATTTGTGCAGGTTCGGGGAGATTTTTAAACAAAACCATTTCGTCTGGTGCAGTGGTTGTGTCAAGCCAGCTAATGGTATAACTGGGTTTAAGTGCGAAAAATGTTTTGGCCGACGGACTGGTTTCATACGGTGTGTTTTGTGACAATTTTTTTTTGAAGCGGATGTGTGTGTTGCTCAATTCCGGGAAATGAGAGAGTGTTTTGAGTATCAATTCCTCATATTCTGAAGGAATTTCCTTATTGCTGCCAAAGGTTGCGCGAAGTTCTTGTAGAGTTGGATAACTGTGCTTCATAATATAAGCAGGTTTAAATATTTGTGCCATCCTGGGATTTGCTGTTGTGGATAATTTGAGCAAAAACCTGTCTTTTCTTTGTGGTATGTAGTTTGAAGCGGTAGCCTGGGAAAATCAATAGGCGGTTTTGATATTGGTTTACCTGTCTTTTGCCGGCCGGGCCTCAAGTGCCGGTATTAATTTAAAAACTACAATCTAAAATGAAAACAAGTAAATCACTTAAAACGATCGCCGCCTGCGGTGTATTATTACTGTCTGCAATTGCTTTCTCATGCGACGACAGCTCGGATACCGAGTCAACAACCGGTTCTATGGAAACAACCGGTTCAACCAGCACAACTGAAACTACCGGCAGCACAGCAACTACTGAAAGTACCGGCAACACCGGTTCCACAATGGAGGATGATGAGACTACAACGAATTCTACCAGTTCCACAAGCTCAACCAACTCCACTAATTCAACTGACAATACAACCAGCAGCACTGGTTCAACCGGCATGACCAATTCAACCAACAACACTGGTTCAACCGGCACCACCATGCACTAAACGGAAAATCGTTTCATTAATCTATTATAACAAAAAAACAGTACCATGAAAAAGAATCAATTATTTTTAGGCGTATGCATTGCTTCTTCTGTAGCATTGCTGGCTTTCACGAGAACTTCGGCCACCACAGTTAACAC
>CAZFCR010000070.1:0-11921 GCA_964517305.1 uncultured Akkermansia sp. | reverse complement strand
ATGAACCGCAAGGCCATCAGAGACCTGGCCGCAAAAGAACTGGGCCTGCGCACGGCAAAATATGCATACGCCACAACGCCCGAAGATTTTAAAGCGGCCGTTTTACAGGTAGGGATTCCCTGCGTGGTGAAACCCTTAATGAGCAGCAGCGGAAAAGGCCAGAGTACCATTAAGAACAACGAAGACATTGACAAGGCATGGACTTACGCCATGGAAGGTTCACGCGGCGATTACCGCGAAGTGATCGTGGAAGAATTTATAAAGTTTGATTCAGAGATCACGCTGCTTACTGTGACGCAGAATAACGGGCCGACGCTTTTTTGTCCTCCCATTGGCCACAGGCAGGAACGCGGTGATTACCGTGAAAGCTGGCAACCCTGTACCATCAGCGATAAACAACTCGAAGAAGCCAGGCAAATGGCAGCAAAAGTTACCGAAGCCCTTGGCGGCGCCGGTATCTGGGGTATTGAATTTTTTCTTTCGGGCAACGGTGTTTATTTCAGCGAACTGTCGCCCAGACCACACGATACAGGCATGGTTACCCTCGCGGGCACACAAAACTACAATGAGTTTGAATTGCATGCACGCGCCATCCTGAGTTTACCCATCCCCTCTGTTCAACTGGAAAGACACGGCGCCTCGGCTGTGCTGCTCGCCTCAGAAACCGGCGGAGAACCCGACTATTTAGGTGTTTCAGAGGTACTGCAGAATGAAAACACAGATGTGAAGATCTTTGCCAAACCCGGGACCCGACCTTACAGACGCATGGGCGTGGTGTTGTGTTACGACAAAAAAGGGAGCGCCATCAATGACATTGTTTCCCGCGCGGTGACGATGTCGGAAAAAATAAAAATACTTCACCAATGAAAGCAGGGATTTTATTGATGGTGTGGTGTGTTCTGTTCGTCAGCGGCAGCGCGCAGAACAATCAACCCTTTATCATTCCCAACACAAGTTTGTTGTCGCTTGTAAAAACAGGTGACTCCATTATTTATTACCAGGGGCACGTTGCCGATCCGGCAAAGGAAGCACAACTGTCATCCGACCAACCTGACACTTCGGGCTTAAAAACTTTCACACATTCCGATAAGTTTGTAATCACCCGCAGGGGCGATGAATTTCTGTTATCACACTACACCGCGACCTTGCAAATATTTCCCAATCACCGTTTTTCAGGATTAAAAGTGCGGGAAAAATCTTACTGGGGTTTTACTAAAAAACAAAGTGTTGTATTGAGTCAGGATAACCTAAAACTGCTGGTACTGCTCGAGAAACAGGGGAGAGAAGCCATGGAGTTTGATTATCCGCTCACAAGGTATAACCGCAACCAGCTGATCATTAAATACGGCAAAAATTTTAAACAACTTGTGATTGACCGTGGCTGGCTCATCACTTCCATGTTGCCCACAGGCTGAATCAGAACCTGTGCATGGCAACAAAAAAACTGTTGAGCATGTCTTCCTTATTATAATGCATGGGCAGATTGGTGCGCAGATCCAATAATTTGTTTCCAGATTGTTCAAGAATACACTGACCTGCCGCGGTATCCCATTCCATTGTTTTACCGTAGCGCGGATATTCGTGGGCCCTGCCTTCAGCCACCCAGCACTGTTTGATGCTGCTGCCAATGTTGATCATATCAACGGTGCCATAAAGTCGTTCCAGTTTTTTTACCCGCTCGTTTACTTCAGGACTTAAATGCGACCTGCTGGCCACCACGGTGTAAGTGGCGGGCAACGTCATGATGGGTAATTTTTTGGCGTATTCAAACAGGTTTTCAGGCAGGTTTTGTTTGGTCAGCTCTACAATCACGTCGTTTTGTGTGATCTTAAAACTGCCCAGGCCCTCAGCTGCGAAATAAATGTCTTTGAACACGGGAGCGTATATCACACCTACTACAGGTCTTCCATCTTTTACAAGCGCGATGTTTACTGCAAACTCCCCGTTCCGTTTTACGTATTCTTTGGTGCCGTCGAGAGGATCCACGATCCAGACCTGCTCCCAGTTTTTACGCACCGCGTAGGCGGGCACATCTTCTTCTTCGCTGATCACCGGAATGTTGGTCTCGGCCAGGATGCCCGAAATACAGCGGCCGGAGATCTTGTCGGCCACAGTAACCGGCGTGTTGTCTGATTTTGTTTCTACGTAAAAATCTGTATTGTAAACCCTGAGGATCTCGTCCCCGGCTTTAAGAGCGGCCTTAACGGCCAGTTTCAGCAATGCTTCATAGTCCGGAGCCTTCATTTTTGTTCTACCGCGAAACCTCTTTTTTTCCAGTCGTCAAATCCCTTTTCGAGATTCACAATTTTCCTGAATCCTTCCGCCTGCATCATGTCGGCGCAATCGGCACTCCGTCCCCCACCGGCGCAGTAAATGAGGTAGGTTTTACTTTTATCGAGTTTTTTTATTTGCTGCTCAGCATCCTTTCCAAGAAAATCAATCTGTGTGGCGCCTGGAATTTTACCTTTTCTGGCTATCTCATCATCGGTGCGCAGATCAATCAGAATGTGTTTTTTCTCATCCACCAGTTTTTTAAATCCTGCCGCGTCAACATTGGTAATGGCGGATTGAGCAGGACTCAGAAACGAAAACAATACAGCAAAAAAGGCAATAATAAAGCGCATAACAGAGGTTTATACAAATTTAAACCATTCTGCACACCCACAGCAAAAAAATTATCAAAACCGGTGTTTTAAACGCCGGAGAGCAGTTATTAACACATCGCTGCGAAAAGCTTAATGTCCGGACAAAGAAATTATCCGTTTATTTAAGCACTTTTGATTTAAATACACAAAACATGAAAAGAACAATATTTTTATTCTGCTGCATGATCCTTGGATTTTCGGGACTGCATTCGCAGAACGATTCGCTTAAGGTTTATTATTATGAAAACTTCCCTTACGCCTATAATGAAGGCGGCGTGCTCAAAGGCATTGAGGTAGACATTATTAAAGAATACACCAATTGGGTGAAACAGAAAAAAGGCAAAACCCTGAATGTGGTCTTTAAACCTTACAGCGAATTCAGCCGATTTTATACGGATGTGAAAAATGGAGGTCCGGGTGTAATTGGTCTGGGTTCCGTTACCAACACCAATGAGCGCGAAAAGGAGGTCCAGTTTTCGCCCCCATACCTCGAGAACGTGGCTGTGATGATCACCTCCGGAAGTGTGCCCACTATCAAAACCCGCAACAAAGAAGAGGTGAACGAGGTGCTGAGCAAACTGAATGCGGTGGTGGTGAAACAATCCAGCCACATCAAATACCTTGA
Source organism: uncultured Akkermansia sp. (assembly GCA_964517305.1). Lineage (GTDB taxonomy): Bacteria > Bacteroidota > Bacteroidia > B-17B0 > Aurantibacillaceae > Aurantibacillus. The sequence continues at coordinate 8,651 of CAZFCR010000070.1, read as the reverse complement.
GGAGATCAAAAAAAATTATATTCCTGATCTGAAGATCACTTATACCGAAACACAGCAGAAAGTGCTTGAAAACATTGTAAGCGATAACAGCGTGTTTGCTTATGTTGACATTGTTGCCTACTGGGCCTTTCTTAAAAACAACCAGGGTAAATTTTTAAAGATCCAGAAACAATTCAGTGAGCCGCGCGATTTTATGAGTTTTATTATGCCCCGCAACAGCGCTCATGCTTCGCACATCAGCGAGTTTTTTGAAAGCGGTTTTGGATTCACCTCCACCAAAGTATACAGACAGATTCTTGACAAATACCTCGGGTACGAGATCATTGAATCGGTTGAGATCAAATAAAATCCCCCGGCACTAAACACCTTTTTTGATCATGGCCATGTAAAAACCATCTGACCCTTCGCTGGGATAGATGGTTTTTTCCTTAACAAGCGTAAAAGAAGGTTGTTGCTGAAGAAAGGTTTTTACCTGCTCTTCGTTTTCAGAAGGCAGAATGCTGCAGGTACTGTAAACCAGAATGCCACCGGGTTTCAGCATCACAGGGTAATCGTTCAGAATACCGGCCTGGATCTTTTTTGTTTTGTCCATCACTTCTGTGCTCAGTTTCCATTTGGCGTCGGGATTTCTTTTCAGAACACCCAGACCACTGCAGGGTACATCCAAGAGCAATTTATCCGCCGTATTTTTCAGCTGGAGAACGGTATCGTTTTCAATCGCACGTGTTTCAACGTTAAACGCGCCGGCTCTTCTTGCCCGCTTCTTAAGTTCATCCAGTTTCCAGCCCTCCACATCAAGGCTCATCACTTTTCCCTTGTTTTTCATGAGCGCCGCCAGGTGCAGACTTTTACCGCCAGCACCGGCGCATGCGTCTATCACCAGTTCTCCCGGTTTAGGATCCACAAAACTGCTGATCATCTGAGATCCTGCATCCTGAACTTCAAACCAGCCCTCTTTAAATAGTTTGTGCTGGAAAATATTTTCGCGTTTACTGAGCTGAAGCGCATCGGGCGTATGCCCATACACAATAGTTTCAATCTTATCGGCGGCAAGTGCTTCTTTTAATTTTTCACGTGAAGTTTTCAGTGTGTTGGCCCTGATAAATACTGGCGCCTGCTCGTTCATGGCAATCGCTTCCTGCTGCCATTTTGTTTCTCCGAGTTCTTTCACCCCTTCCTGCCAAAGCCAGTCGGGATAAGAATAAAACAAGGGTATGTTTTCCTTGAGTTCCTGGAACCGGCTCAGGATCTCTGATTTTTTCAGGTGTCTGAATTCGGGCCACTCAGGAATTTCAATCTCTTTGATCACCAGCCATACGGCGGTAATGAACCAGAAATTTTTGGGACTCTCGGCCAGTTCGGCATATAACCTGTAGTTACGCACCACATCGTAAACACCCTCGGCCACGAAGCGCCTGTCGCGGCTTCCCCATTGAGGATTCTGTTTAAACAAACGCTCCAGGGCTTTGTCGGCGTAACGGCGGTTGGTAAAAATTTCCTGCAGCGTTTGGGCCACAGCGTTAACCAGGTTCTTGTAAAGTTTCATATAGGTGAGAAGGCCAGTTTAACGCGCAACATGCACATAACCTTTCAGGGTGCGTTTGGTTACGCCCTGCAGACGTGGCTCATAAACATCACAAATATAGAACAATGTTCCTTCGGCTACAACCACATCTGTGATATCGCTCGTTCCGTTCCATGTAAAATAAGGATCAGTGGTACGGAACACTGTATTGCCCCAGCGGTCTACTATCTGAAGATTTATCTCCTTGATCTGTCTTACTTTTACAGCTTTGTAAACGTCGTTTGCGCCGTCGCCATTAGGCGTAAAAATATTGGGCAGTTCAAATTCCGGACAATTATCAATGCAAAAATCAGGGCTCAGCTGGCTGGCATTACCATTGCTGTCAACGGCCTGAATGGCGTAACATCCCTGGATCCATTCCAGTCCGTCGTAAACATAAGAAAAACTCATTCCCGATGTTACCTCAGCATAACTCTCGCCGATAGTCGACTTAAAATACAAAACGTATTTTTCAACATCATCGCTGCGGCGGCAGATCTTCGATACATCGTTCCAGCGAACACTTACAAAACCTGTTACACAATTTGCTTCCAGAGAAATAGTAGGCGTGCATGGCGGCGTTTTATCCACGGCTTTGGTGCAGTGCTCCTGAGTATGGTTAAGCAAAGGTTTAAAAATGCCAGGGTCAGAATATTCGCCTGAAGCAAGCACTTTATAACAATACGTTACGCCATTGGTGACATTGACACTGTCGCTGAAGCGCGGCACACTTACTGTTGGAGTTAACGCTACGTAGACGGAAGATCCGGGATCTTTTCTGAAAACCGTAAACTGTTTGTTTTTCCAGGGGGTTTGCGAAGTCCAGTCCAGATCGATCTGCCTGTCGGAAGAAGCGGATTTGAGGAACACAGAGGTGGCCCTCTGCGATGACCCTATTCTCACAGTATCGGCTGCAATGAACTCAACAATGTATTCATGACCCAAATCCAGTGTATTTAAACCTGTGTGCATATAAACAGTATCCAGTTTTTCGAGTCGCAGATCAGTGGTGGTGAAAATAGTAGTGAAATTGCCCGCGCTGCCGTGTTTCAGGTTAAAGCGGTATGGACCCGGAAACGCCACTGTATCGAGGTTTTCTGAGTTTCGGATCGGCCGTGTCCAGCGCACCCAAACCTGGCCGGTAGTGGTAGAAGTAGAGTCAACATCCACGTTCAGAATCACAGGCACATCTCGTTTCAGTTTTGTACACACCGAAGAGCTGGCAAAAGTTTGTGTGCCGTCTTCGTAATAGGCCACTACAAGGTAACTGTAGTTTTCTCCAACCACCAGGCCGTCCCCGTTGTTATCATCAAGAAATGTATTGATCCCGGTTGCCGCCGTGCCAATAAGACTGAATCCGCTCGCTGCTGAAACTCCCGTCTGGCAAGGCACCGGGGTTAGAGTGGCGCAATCGTTCTTCCTGTATATACGGTAACCAAGTAAGGGGTTGCCTGAAGGAATGCAGGTTTGTGCATCCCAGGAAACACGGATGGCACTTCCCGCAGGCACAGCTGTGACATTTTTTACAGATGGCGGCACTACACGAATGTTGAAAGATCTGAAAGAAGCGAGTTTAATAGGACGGCCATCGTCAAGTGCTTTAAAAGTAGCCTGGTAAGGCTGGCTGCGTACATGATCACAATTGGTCTGCCACCTGAATTTTGCAACGAAGCCTGCAGGACTGGTGATCTGCCCTACTGTGTTGTTGAGACTGGCAACGGGAGCAGGCGCAGAAAACGGGCCACCCCCGCCAGTCAGCGTAACAATATCACCAATATCGGGATCGGTAACACCAATGTTTTTTTCTATCAGGGCACCGGCTTCCACACAGGTATCTGCAGGTACGGTAATTATTGGCGGATCATTGTTGCAGGCCGTAACAATTACCTGCATGTCCCGGAGTACATAACCGATTAATTCGAAACTGTCGTTTGTGTTTTTACGCCACTCTTTTACAATGAACGCGATGTTGTACTCCCCGATCTGCTGTGGTGTACACCAGCGAAGCAGGCCTGTACGCGCATCGATTTCGTAAACACCTCCGGATCCTGCATTGGGATAAAAATAACCCGGAACCGTAGAGCCATTTTGTGCACGGGAAGTCGTGATCTCAAAACTCAGGCTATCTCCCTTATCGGGATCGTAGGCCCCGGGATTGTGTTCGAAACAGGCTCCGGTGCAGGCCCTGTCAATAGGTGGAAAATTAAACACCGGCGAACTGTTGGCGCCTGTAAAAGCCGTAATGATCAATAAAGACTCAACATAAAAAGGCTGCTCAACGGAAAGAGGAATGTTAATCACGTCAGCGTTACGGTTAGGGTCGAACGAGCGGATGCGGTATTCTCCGGGACCCGCATAAGTATGAACAATGGTGTACGTGTTGACTTTAACAATGTAAGGATTGTTGGGGTTGCTGACATCCTGTGTGATCACCACGCCGCAACCAACATTCGGCCCACAGTTGCAGCCGCCAACCGGACCGTTGATGCGCGGCGCTATTCCACGCTGACCATCGCCGAAATAAACCGTGTCAACGCAACGGTCGGCTACCGTCCGGTCTCCGAAAGTATTATCGGTGTATTTGATAACGGTAATGGAGTAGTTGTAAACCGGTACCGTAAAACCACCCTGCACTTTGGTAAAGGGCGGAATCCTTTTGTAGGTAATCTCCCCGGCCCTGTTGTGTGTGGCCTTGAGGCCCGACACAAAGGCAATGAGGATAAAAACGAGTATTCTGATGCGGGCCGACATGCTTGTGTTTTTAATTGACTACAATTTTTTTGGTTGTGTGCGTTTGTTTATTGCCTTCAATCCTGAGAAAATAGATGCCCGGACTGAGGTGTTGCGTGCTGAAACTGAAAACATTGGTTTTTACTTTCACCAGGTCACGAAGTAATACGGTAATGAGTTTTCCCTGCGCGTCGAGCAGTTCAAAACTGAGGTATTCAGGTTCTTTCAGATCGATGTCCACGCTCACCTTATCTTTCACCGGATTAGGAAAAACGTTCACAGAAGTAATGTCCTGCTCCGGCCGCTTGTTTAAACCAAGATAAAAAGCCTTGTCGGTAGTCAGCTGCGCAACCCAGGCTCCATGCGCCCGGGGGAAAGAAGTGCTGTGGTTGTAGGCGTAATAGCCGCTCATCCACACTTCACCCGGTTTGTTGTAACGGCGTTGCGATCCTGAATAATCTCCCCAGCGTTCAAGATTACCCTGCAGAACGTTCACATAAGTTTGTCCGCTCTGGATGCGCATTACCGGTGAAAAATTGCCCTGCCCGTCAGCCTGAAAAGCGGAACATCCCGCAAACACCTTGTCTGAACTGTGATCGAAGGTTACAATGCTGGTATGATCATCGCTGTCCAGTCCGGCATAAGAAATATTCGGGTAAGCATAGTCCATTGAATCGTTATTAATGATAAATCCCGTAACAGAGGGGCCAGGTGTATTCACGCCAAAAATGATGCCATAATAAATGCTCACGCGGTTGTTGGCGGGCAGTCTTGTGTTGTGCACATACTGGATCACATCGTTCTCTAAAAAGGCCCCCAGGTTACGGCAGTCGTTGGTGGCCAGAGATTGTGTGCCAACGGTTTGACGGCCATCGGGCGGAAAATAATAAGGCTGGTTGGTTTTGAGCACCTTTACTGTAACAGCCTGTCCGGCCGCGCCAATGGTATCGGTAATGTTGACCAAAAACACCGTATCGTTCTGGTTGGCCAGGTTGCGGTTGGAAATAAAATACATGTTAGGGCCATAGACCTTGCTGCCGCCTTTTACAGGGCAGAGATTCCGGATGGCTTTCCCGTTGTGTTTGATGTTGGAATGCAGCTGTGATACCATGGGCTTGCCTGAGTAGCCGCTGTCTTTGCGCATCTGCCACACAATGGTTTCCACAAAACCGGTTTGCCAGGAACTGTCGTTGTAGAGCAGGTTCACACTCAGGAAAAACTCTTTCTCCGAAACGGCAATCATGGGGTAATCAGACCAGAGCCCGTTTTCAAGCGCGTCGCCCGGCAGTTCATAAAGATTCCAGTTTCCGGTTGGATCATTGGTTTCTGAAAATCCCACGATGATCTTGCTGGTGGAATCGTCGAAACCCACCATACAGGCCAGTATAAATTTATCTGAGGAGGGATCGTACAATACTTTCGGATCGAACTCCATCTGCAGGTTGTTGATGGGCTGGGTAAAAGCAAAAAGCGATTTAAGCGGCGTGGTTACATTTGTTTTGGTATTCCTGATGTAAATATTGGTGTTCATCACCGAAACCACCATGCCGGAATCTGAAATGGCAATGTCGTTATCACTTGGTGTGGCTATAGAAAAAGGATTGGCCGAAAAACTCTGGCCTTTGATGGGAACCGGCAAACTGTTGGCGCTGCGCGATGTTTTTTGCTGAGCCTGGGTTTGCGGATAATTGTAATACTCTATTTTTTTCGCGGACTGCCTTGGCATTTCTTTTATCAGTAATGAAGGCGCGAAATCAGTCTTGATCTCGTTAAAATTGACTTTCGCTTTTGGCTTAAAAACAAAATTTTTTTTACGCGGTTCTGCCAGCTCTGCCTTCCCCTGCGGGGGCATTTCTCTCAATTTCCCAGCGTTGTTTCCCTCAGCGTTTGTGCTTGAAAGATTCACCTGTCCTTTAGGTGCAATTACCATGGTGGCAGGAGCCTGCTGAGCCTGCATCAGCGGCGACAAAAAGAACGGAATAACAAGGAGTTTAACAAACCTCATAAAGTGGATTTAGAAAATAAATTTATTAAAAAAAAGCCTGCGCCTGCCCGTTTTTATCTTATTTAACGCATTGGCTTACAGATTATGATGCTGCTCTTCCAAAATAATAATATGGGACTTTCTTGCCAGAACAAACCTTTTTTATACTAATTTTAGCCTCTGTTAATTTTTTACCCGGATGGGACATTCTCACACTGGCCATGGGACAAAGATTACCCTCGGCGGGTTACTGGTTACTTTAGGTATCATTTACGGTGATATCGGCACTTCCCCACTTTATGTGATGAAGGCCATTGTGGGCGACAAACCCGTTGATTCAGAAGTGATCCTCGGCGGCATGTCGCTGGTATTCTGGACACTCACTTTTCAAACCACCATCAAGTACGTGATCTTCACCCTCAGGGCGGATAACAAGGGTGAGGGTGGCATTTTTTCTTTGTACGCATTGATCAAAAAAGCGAAACGCAAGTGGCTGATCTTTCCCGCCATTATTGGTGGGTGTTGTATCCTGGGCGAGGGCATCATCACACCACCCATCTCGGTTGCTTCTGCCATCGAGGGTTTAAAACTGATCCCGCGGTTCAGCGACCTGCACACTTTGCCGATCGTGATCGCGATCATCACCTTTCTCTTTTTTATTCAACAGTTCGGCACAAAATTTATAGGGCGTTTTTTCGGTCCGGTGATGCTGGTCTGGTTCAGCACCCTGGGCATACTGGGCATCATTGGCCTGTCGCATGATTTTACTGTGTTAAGGGCTTTGAATCCTTATTATGGCATCCATCTGCTCGTTACACATCCGGGCGCCTTCTGGTTGCTGGGCGCTGTGTTTCTTTGTACAACGGGAGCCGAAGCACTTTATTCAGACATGGGTCACTGTGGCCGTCAGAACATCCGCATCAGCTGGATCTTTGTAAAAAGCATGCTGGTGCTGAATTATATGGGACAAACCGCCTGGCTGATCTCCATGGATGGAAAACTGCTCAATGGTGCCAATCCATTTTATTCACTGATGCCGCAATGGTTCCTGCCTGTTGGTATCGGTATCGCTACAGTTGCCACGGTGGTTGCTTCCCAGGCCCTCATCAGTGGTTCGTTCACGCTTATCAACGAGGCCATGCGTCTTAATTTCTGGCCTAAGGTAAAGATCAAATATCCGACAGAACTGAAAGGACAGATGTACATCACCTCCATTAACTGGCTCTTGTGGGCGGGTTGTGTTTTTATTGTTCTTTACTTTAAAGAGTCTTCGCAAATGGAGGCGGCTTATGGTTTAACCATCATTCTCGGCATGATCATGTCCTCGCGACTGCTCTCATTTTTTATGACGCTGAAAAAATACCCGAAATGGTTTGTTACCGTATTTTCGCTCACCTACATTGTTATTGAGGGAACCTTCCTTGTTGCGCTGCTCGAAAAATTCCCGAAAGGCGGTTACGTTACGCTCATCATCGCGCTGATTCTCGCTGCCATTATGGGCTCATGGTACATTGCCAAACTGATCCGCCGCCGCTACATTGATGTGGTGCCGCTCGACAACTACAGGCAAATGCTGGTAGACCTCAGCCACGACAACTCCATTCAGAAATACGCCACCCACCTGGTTTACATGACCAGCGCGCACAATCCTTCAGAGATTGAATCAAAAGTGATTTATTCCATTCTTCAGAAACGTCCCAAAAAAGCCGATATCTATTGGTTTGTACATGTGGATGTGCTGGATGAACCTTACCGCATGGAATACAAGGTGACCAAGATCGCGGAGGAAGACATCATCCGAATTGATTTCAGGATTGGTTTCCGCGTGGCACCGAGGATCAACCTCATGTTCCGTAAAGTGGTCTCCGACATGGTGCAGAACAAGGAAGTGGATATCACCAGCCGTTACGAATCGCTCAACAAAAACAATGTGATCGGCGATTTTAAATTTGTGGTGCTCGAAAAATTCCTCTCTTACGAAAACGATCTGCCTTTGTTCGAAAAATTTATTCTCAACATTTATTTTATCCTCAAACGTTTCAGCATGAGCGAAGCCCGCGCGTTCGGACTCGACAGCAGTTCTGTAAAAGTTGAAAAATACCCGATGGTGATCAGCCCGCCAAAAGAACTGAACCTGAAAAGGATCGCCTGATCTATTAGAGGTAGAGGGTTAATTAATCGGCATCAATTACTTTTTCAAACAACTAAGTCCAAAGTACCTTTTACCCTTTTGGGAAAATGTTAATGCCTGAATACGGTTGACGATTATAAACCTCTGCCCGCTTTCCGTCTGCGAGAAAGGAAAAACGAAGTACCACGAATATTTACGATTTACGAAGTATGAATTACGAATTGACAGATTTGAATTTTAGG
>CAZFCR010000069.1:0-11923 GCA_964517305.1 uncultured Akkermansia sp. | reverse complement strand
CATGACTTGGTTTATCGCCTGGTTCTGCAACGAAGAGCATGTGGGTTTTGCACCGGCTTTTTGGTTACTGAGTTTTGCACTTTTTTTTAAGCTGATCAAAATGGTACACGAGTGGTACCATTACTGGAGCGTGAGTGTTCCCGAAGCGCCGCCCCTTACAAAAAAATATACGGTCGATATTCTTACTACAGCTTGTCCCGGTGAACCTAAAGACATGATCATCCGCACGCTGAAAGCCATGCTGACGGTGGAGTACCCGCATACAAATTATTTGTGCGACGAAGGTGATGATCCTGAATTACGCGATTTTTGTCTGCGTAACGGTATTGTTCATGTGACCCGAACCGATAAAACCAATGCAAAGGCGGGAAACATCAACAACGCGTTAAAACAGGCGAGCGGTGAGATCTGCGTGGTGCTTGATCCGGATCATGTTCCGGTGCCGCAGTTCCTTGACCGTGTGTTGCCTTATTTTGCCGATCCTAAAATAGGTTTTGTACAATGCGTGCAGGGTTATGCCAATCAGGAGGAGAGTCTCATTGCCCGAGGAGCGGCTGAGCAAACCTATCATTTTTATGGCCCCATGATGATGTGTATGAACTCCTACGGAACGGTTCAGGCCATCGGTGCCAACTGCACTTTCAGGCGTGAGGCCCTCGACAGCATAGGTGGCCACGCTGCCGGCCTTTCTGAAGACATGCACACCGCCATGCAACTGCATGCTAAGGGATGGCAGTCTGTTTATGTTCCCGAAATGCTCACCAAAGGTCTTGTGCCGGCAACTCTCTCTTCATATTATAAACAACAACTCAAATGGTCACGCGGCACTTTCGAATTGTTATTCCGCACGTATCCCAAACTTTTTAAAAATTTTACGTGGCGTCAGAAACTGCACTATTTTACAATTCCATTGTATTTTTTATTTGGGCTCATTAATCTTATTGATATCACCATTCCACTCGCTGCCCTGTCTCTGGCTGAGACACCCTGGCAGATTGATCTGTCACTTTTTGCGCTTTATTTTTTACCGCTCTGCGGATTGTCAATGGTCATCAGGCTTTACGCGCAACGCTGGTTACTTGAGGAGCACGAAAAAGGTTTTCACATCGCTGGCGGTTTGCTCAGGCTCGCTACCTGGTGGATTTTTCTGATCGGATTCATCTATACCATTTTTAAAGTCAAAGTGCCTTACATTCCAACACCGAAAGAAGACGAACACCAGAATTACTGGCGCCTCAGCATGCCCAATTTTATAACCGGTATGATATGCGTTGTTGCCGTAGTGTACGGCCTTTCGATTGACTGGACACCTTACAGCATGGCCATGGCTTTTTATGCGCTGCTCAACGGCGGCATGCTGCTGCTTGTAGGTTTGCTCAGTCAACAGAAATCGGTGATGCAGGTGAATTTCTTCCTTAAGCATCAACCAGTCTATCAATATGCGTTAAGCGGGATGTCCTTCGCTGGTCATCGCCTCAGCAGAATGATGTATGGGGTTATTCGCAGCGGCCCACTGCTGATGTTATTGTCTGTGTCACTGATGTTTTTGAGTTACAGCGCTGTTGAGGAAGAAGAAACAGTACCGGGAACAGAAAACCATGTCAAGGAGATGGGTGGTTTTTTCGCCGGAGTTTGTGTCGACAGCATTGATGCGCCCGCCTCAGATTTTAAAGATCAGGATCATTTCGCCTTATTTTCTTTTCCGGTAAAATGGAACGACTCTTTTTTTACTTCTGCAACCGGGGCGACTTTCCAGAACAAAATGCCTCTGATCAAATGGAACCTTCAGTTGCCGGGAGACAGTCTGCTTCGGTTTTACGCCGCGCTCCGGGATAAAAAGCTCGATGGATATTTAAAGGAATGTGCCAGTGAATTGCGTGCTTACAGAGAACCTGTGATGCTGAGTTTTGTCTCTGAAGCGTCTCCGTCACCCGGCGAATCAGCAGAAGAAGCCGCGGAAGCATGGCAATACATTTATACATTTTTTACCCGCTCCGGTGTTTCAAATGTGACCTGGGTGTGGCCGTTAAAGACTGGAGCTGAGGCATACCCAGGTCCAAAATTTGTGGATTGGATTGGCGTTGACGCACTAAACTATGGATCGTCAACAGGAAACGAAGATTGGTTTGAGTTCACTCAGCTGTATGAGCCTTTGGGTCAAAAAATAACTGAATTTGGAAAACCTGTGTTCCTTACCTCACTGGGCTGTGTGAATGGAAAGGATCAGAAGAATTGGTTCTCAGGCGCATTCGCGGCGATTCGTGAAACAAAACAGATCAAGGGATTCAGCATTTATTGCGGACAGAAAAAGTTCAATATTCTATCGGCTGGTGACACGCTGCTCTACGTTTCTGATTTTTCTTTACAAAGATTTGTCGCTGATCGCATCGATAGCACACTTCAATCATCGGCTCCTTTTTCCGACCATCCTTTTTCAACAACTTTGTCTTATGCCGGTTTCCCTCAAAAAGCCACGCGCTCAGGAAAAATAATCGGTTCAGCTGGTCATTATTCTTTTGTTCGGGCTGCCGATCCGTTTTACATGAAAGGCGTGTCGTATAACACAGCGCACGACTGGCGCGATGGCAATGTGCCGCTTACCCGTCGCCAGGTTGAAAAAGACATGCAGCGGATGAAAGAAATGGGAGCCAACACTGTGAGGCGTTACAACCAGGGGATCTACGATCGCAACGTACTCAACATCGCTTCAGAATATCAGATGAACGTTTTATATGGATTCTGGTTCGATCCCGCTACAGATTTTTACAGTGACACCGACAGAGTCAGAGAGTACATTGAAGAAATTGAGGAAACCGTTCTTCAGTTCCGCGATCATGATGCGGTGTTGGCCTGGTCGCTGGGTAACGAAACCTGGGGCCAGTTAAAACATCATTTCGCAAAACCCTACCTCACGCAGGTAAGAAACGCTTATGTGAAAATGATTGAGATGGTCGCGCGCCGCATTCACGAACTTGATCCAAAAAGAGCCGTGTTTACCTGCATCGAACATGAAGAATACCAGTTGCCTGGCGAGCTGGCAGCCTTTGCTGACGGCGCACCGTCTGTTGATGCCGTTGGTATCAATTCTTATTACCGTGAACAGATCAGCCGGCTGAATCACGTTTTCTGGCAGTTCGATTCCACACGTCCCTACCTGGTTTCTGAGTTCGGACCAAGAGGTTACTGGGATCCTGCTTATAACAGGGCAGGAACGGATCACCGACTGATCGAAGACAGTGAAACTGAAACAGCCGAATGGTACCGTCAACAATGGCGCGATTACATTGTGCCTTTCAAAGGATACAACATTGGCGGTTTTGCTTATTGCTGGCTCGACAGGATGGAAGGGAGTTATACCTGGTTCGGACTTACCGATTACCGTTCGCGGTTAAAGCCAGCTTATTACGCGCTGAAGGAAGAATGGACAAAAAAAACCACACCTGTTTTGCCAACTTTCAGCATTTCCCTGCCGCATCATATAAAAGCGGGAGAACGCTGTGTGGTCAAAGCAACTGGCAGCCATGTTGAAGGTTTAAATTACGAATGGTTTTTGCTGAAGGATGATTATCTCAAAAAAACAGACGTTCTCGGAATGGTCGATGGTGGCAGAAGTGTGACCATGGAAGTACCTGATAAGAATGCAAATTACAGACTTTATTTATATGTAAGCGATGAAAACGGAAATGTTACAACTGCTTCTGCACCGGTTCAGATTCACTGAAACAATCAGAAGGTGTTTTGTTATCTCGATGTTCTGTCTCGGAACGGCGAATCTGATCGCCGGTTCTGATACACTCAGGGTAACACAGGAAATACGTTATGTTACCGATCATGCAGAGGAGGTTTATCTTGTATGGGGAATCAATAACTGGAATCTCACAGACACTGCCGCATCATGGCCTGCGTCGTTTGTGAAGGATAAACTGATGTATACACCGATGGTGAAAACGCATCTTGGTTTTTCGGCAAAGGTCAACGTGCCCGCCAATACTATGGTAGATTATGTTTTCTGGATCACGAAGGGGCCGTTTGGAAACGGCACAGATATCTGGGATAAAAATGCCGCTCCTTTTGTTGATTACCATTCTCTGGCCCTTCACAACAATGTTATCCTCGTGGAACCTGCAGTCAAGATCGTGCCAAAAGAACCGCTCTCACTTCTGAACTTTGCTTTTCCTGCCTGCTTTGGATTTTTTATCGCGTTACTAATGACTGTTTTTATCAGCAGAAGATTTTTCTCGGCCATCAGCATGACTCCCTTAAGACTGGTATTGGCAGGTGGTGCAACGCTTCTTCTGTTCCTTGCCATCCTGCGTGTTTCTGTTGCGGGATTCAGCTGGGACCTGTATTTTAATACCTCTGCTTATCTCCCGCAGGTATTATGGGCAGCGTTTTATGATTTTGTTTATGTTATCTGCCTCATGACTTTTTTTATCATCATCATTCTTTTGTCACGAAATCACCGCAAAGTTCAATTCTGGAGCGCCTGTATTTTTCTTTTCTCCGCACTTTTGTCGGTTATTTTTGGCATCCTTAACATCAAGGTGGTTGAAATGCTCGGTAAACCTTTTAACTACCAATGGCTGTATTATTCCGACTTTATGCAGAGTCCCGATTCACGTCTGGCGCTTCAGAGCAATGTGTCATACGAGTACATCCGCGGCATTGCCCTCGTTTGTCTTGCTGCTGTTTTTTGCGCAGGTGTTATTCTCGGGCTGATCAACCTGGTGAGTTTGCGCGGCTGGACAAAAAAAGTGGCCTTTGGTGCTGTGCTGGTGGCCGGTTCGGTTTACCTCGTCTATGGACGCAGCATCCGGAAAAACTGGGACTACAACAAATTATCAAACCCTGTCACAGCATTTCTTGAATCAGTGAATCCATTTCAGTCGCATCCTTCCTTTTTTACGATGGAGGTACACGATACCCTGCGCTATGCGAACACGCTTTCGAAAGACAAACCATTACTGGCTTTGAAAACGGCGTCATCATCAGCGGTAAAGAATGTGATTTTTTTCGTGATGGAATCCACCCCCGCCGAATACCTTGAAGTATACGGATCGAAATACAAAGTCACACCGCAAATCACCAAACACAGCAAAACAGGTATTGTGTTTAAAAACATTTATGCCCATGCACCGGCCACCAATCTCTCTATGGTTTCCTTGCTTGCCTCTGTTTATCCTGGACTTTCATACAACAGCATCACCGAAGAGCATCCTGATTTAAATGTACCAACGCTGAGTTCCGAACTCCACGCGAAGGGATATAAAAACGCGTTTTTTAATTCGGCGGACAACCGTTTTCAGCGCGCCGGTGATTTTCTGGCGCACCGCGATTTTAACCTCATCACCGATTGTCAGAACGCAAGCTGTGCGCAATCGTCGTTTACGCTGCAATCCGACTGGCAGTATATGAACGGGAAAGATGATGAATGTACACTGGATGAAATGCAACGCTGGATAAAGGAAAATAAATCACAACCTTTTTTTACCACCATGTGGACATACCAGACACACTATCCTTACTTTTTTTCAGGCAAAGAAAACCAATACGACAATGATCCCTATTTTAACCGTTATCTCAATGCATTGTCACACAGCGACCTGGTATTCGGTAAACTGATGACTTTTCTGAAAAAAGAAAAGCTATCCTCATCAACCCTTGTAGTGGTGGTGGGTGATCACGGAGAAGCTTTCGGACGCCACGATCAGATTACGCATGCCAGAAAAATATATGAAGAGAATCTGCATGTGCCATGTATTTTTATTCATCCCTCCCTGGGCGCGGTAAAATCAGATGCAGTAGGTGGTCTGGTGGACGTGGCGCCCACGGTGATGACGATGATGGGTTTGCCTGCGCCTGATGAATGGCACGGTTCCGACCTGTTTGCTGCAGGAAGGGCTGACAGGGTGTTTTTCTTTGCACCCTGGTCAGATTTCCTTTTTGGTTACCGCGAGGGCAATTACAAGTACATTCACAACGCCAGCAATAATATTTCCGAAATTTATGATCTGGCAGCGGATCCGTTGGAGTCTGATAACCTTGCGCCACTGCTGCCGGATGAAGTTCAGATCAGCCACCAGAGAATGGCAGGCTGGGCGCAGTTCGTTAACAAGGCCATGCTAAGTACGCTTGCAACAAAATCAAGTTTACAGTTAGCGAGTAAGAAGTAAGTTTTTATTCAAAGGAAGTTTTAATTCTTCCTTTACCCAACAGATGTCCCGCTCGTTCAGGAACACCTGGAAATATGAAATGAGTAAGTCACAAAGTTTCAGCCGTAGATAAAATAATTTAGGATCGTAGTACCGGTTAAAACAGTCGAATAGTTTACAGAACTATTCTTTTGACATATTTGATTTACTCCACTGTGACGAAAACGATGAACATTCAAATTATCTGCTGTTCATTTAAATTAAATCGGAGGCTTATTTCTTCACAAAAAACGGCGCATTGGCGGTGGCCACATGGTTGTTGGCATCGTAAACCGTTACAAAGATGCGGTAAGCGCCTTCTTCTGCAGGAGCTTTAAAAGAGGCATTGGCACTGCGCGGATCTTTGATCAGCTCGTAAAGCGCCTTTGGTTTTTCTTCCACATCGCCGCCTTCTTTTTTCTCTTTGCTTTCGTGGTAGATCTCCCAGTAATAATAAAGTTGGTCACCATCGGGGTCTGTTGATTTTGTAAAGGCCATGTGTTCAGTTCCCGGTTTCAGGTAAATGCCTTTGTGGGTTTGCTGATCATCGATACCAACGGGTACAATTGACGGGGCTTGGTTTTTGGATTCGTTGCCCTGCCACGATTTCTGCAGAACGTCAAGCACCGCTGTCTCTTCGCCGTTTTCGGTAAACAAACTCAGGAGTGTATGTGTTCTGGCCTGTTTCCATCCCCAGTAAAAAACATACGAACCCACGCAGCGGTCTTTGTTGCCAAGGATATGTTTTTCATACCGTTCGGCGCACACGCGCGCTTTGTCGCTGCTGGTTTCTTCAATAAATGTTCCCCAGGGCACCGTGTCGCTTTCCCAGTAGCCTGAAGCACCCCATTCACCAATCATGTACGGACCTTTCCAGCCTGCATCGGTAATATCTTTACGCACGGGTTCAATCCACCTGAACGCGTTGATGGAAAGAATGTCGAGGTGGGGACATCTTTTTACGATCTGCTCAATGTGTTTTTTGGGAACGCCTGCCAGCATGGTGGTGGTGGGATGTTTAGGATCCACCTTGTGAATAAATGCGGCGAGTTCGTTGACCGCGTCCCATACCGCGTAATTTTTTCCAAACTGTTCTACTTCATTTCCTACGCCCCACATCAGAAGGGCAGGGTGGTCTTTAAATGCCAGCACTTCTTTTTTCAGTCTTTCAAGCTGCGCCTTTACTGCTTTTTTATCGCTGTAATTAAATCCGCGGCGTTCGTGTCCCATGTCAAGTCCCAGTGTCACTGTCATTCCGAGCGCGTGAGCCCGGTCCATGTATTCTTTTGCACCGTGAGTACTCCACAGCCGGATAGAATTACCGCCCCTTGCTTTGAGCTGCTCATAATATTTGTAACCGCCTGCTCCCTGAATATAATAAGGTTCACCGTCTTTAAGAAGCTGGTAACCTGATTCGGTTTTTTTTATGCTGACAGTGCCTTTTGGTTCACCGCTGTTGGTAAAGCCTGAAGACAGAAAGATGCCAAGTGCGGCCAGCCATAATGGTAGTTGTTTGGTCATGGTAATAATTTAACCTGTGGTTGAAATAAGGTCTTTAAAAATACGGATGAGTGTGGTAAAGTCGGAGGGTTTTACAAGATAGTTGCGCGCGCCCATCTTCAGCGTGTAATCCTTGTCGGCGGCAGAGGCGGAGGTTGAAAAGATGATCACATCCAGGTGTCGGATCGTGGCATCAGACTTCAGCTCTTTTAAAGCAATCCGCCCGTCTTTTTTAGGCATGTTCAGATCAAGCAGGATCAGGTCGGGCAACAGTTGTTTGTTGACCGCACAACCTCGGAGATAGTCAAGAAGTTCCTGTCCGTCGGTTACAAATTCAAGTTCGTGCTCCGGCGCAACCTCTTTAAAAGCGAGGGCTGCCAGTGTTCTGTCATCAGCATCATCATCGGCGATCAGGATCTTCATATCGGTGTTTTATTGAAAAGACCGGCCATAGCGACCGGTCTTTTTTTTGGTTTTATTTCGTCAGCAGGGTTTCTTCTGCCGCTTTCAGGATCATAAATGCATTCTGCTGCGAGCTGGATTGTGCATAGTTCCTTAATACCGGCTCGGTACCCGAGGCACGGATCATGAACCATTCATCGTCGTTAAAAAAGTATTTGTATCCGTCGATGTTTTCAATCCGCTGAATTTTATAGTCGCCGAAATTCTGGTACATGTTCTTCTCACAGTTCTCAACAATTTTATTTTTTGTTTCTTCCTGAAGGTGAAGATCAGAGCGTTCGAAGGCAAAAGGCCCAACAATATCGTACACCCCTTTGATCAGGTCCTGGATCGATTGTCCGGTCTTAGCCATGTATTCAACAATGGTAAGTCCTATCCAGATACCATCTCTCTCAGGGATATGGCCTTTGATGGCAATGCCGCCGGATTCTTCTCCGCCCAAAAGCGCGTCATCATTCACCATGATCCCTGCAATGTGTTTGAACCCGATTTTGGTAACATGTTGTTCAAGCCCGTAATGCGCGCACATTTTTCCGATTTTCGGACTTACCGAAAATGCTGTTACCACTTTTCCGCGCATGCCTTTTTGTTCGTAGAGGTATTTGATCAGCAGCAGGATCACGTGATGTGAATCAATAAAATTTCCTTCATGATCGTAGATACCGATGCGGTCTGCATCTCCGTCAGTGGCGATGCCACAGTCAAGTTTTTTATTCTTGATGGTAGCCGAAAGTTCTTTCAGGTTCTTATGAATGGGTTCCGGGGCTTGTCCGTTAAATGAAGGGTTATTTTCGCAGTGGATCAGTTCCGCGTCGGGCAGAAGTTTGCGGATCACATTTTGCCCTGCTCCGAACATGGCATCGTAGGCAATCTTTAATCCCGACTTGCGAATGGCCGCGAGATCAAAGTTCTTTTCAACATGCTCACAATACATGGTTTCGAGGTCGATGTATTCAAGCAGACCCTTGGTCTCAAGAGATTTCAGGCTGATGGCGTCAGTGTTCACCGAACTTTTTTCAGGGATCATTTTTTCGATCTCTTCAATTTTTTCGGGCAACAGCGGGCCGCCATAAGGACCTTTCAGTTTATATCCGTTATAGGTTGGCGGATTGTGGCTGGCTGTGATCACCACACCCAGATCTGATTTGGTGCGAACGGTGCCAAGCGAAACCATTGGTGTGGAAACAAATCCTTTGGCCAGGTAACATTTAATACCAAAACTACCAAGCACCTTGCAGGTGGTTTCCGCGAATAGTTCCCCGCCAAATCTTGTATCGTGACCGATAAGGATCGAGGGTTGTTTGCTTTTTTCCAGCAGCCATTTAGCTGTTGCTTCTGCCACACGGGCCACATTGTCTGTTGTAAAATCGCTGGCAATAATTGCGCGCCAGCCGTCTGTTCCGAATTTAATTGTTGCCATCTCGTTTTTTGTTTTTATTATCAATCTGATTAATGTCTGTTATTTTAAGTTTCATTTCCTGAACGGGTGGACGTTCTGTTTTTTTATGTTTGGGAGGTTTAGGAACCCGTTTTTTACTGCCGGTTTTTTTCGGCATTTCTTTTTTCTCCTCTTCAAGTAAATGCCTGTATCCTTTTGTGTGAATGCGCTTCTTGTCAATTCCCATTTCCACAAGGCTTTTTCCCATGGCCTTTGCCCTTTGTTTCGATAACCGTTTGTAAAAACGTTTGTTGGTTTCTGAATAAATATGGTTGTAAATACCGATTTCTATCTCGGGGTGACTGGTCATCAGTTCGTACACTTTTTTGATCTCGGTTTTTGATTGTGCAGAAATGGCCGTATTGTCTTTTTCAAAAAACACATTGTTTAATTGTGTTTCAGCGCCTTCATCCAGCCGCTTTAACTGAACGGCCTTGTTTTTTTCGAAGTACTGGTTGTCTTTGTTCACTTCCCTGTTTTCTGAATGGAACAAATAACCGGGAAGTTCAAAGGTGATGTTCAGGTTGCGCCCCGGCGGAAGTACAAATGAATACAAACCGGTACCACCATCGGAATAATGTTTCGCGAGCACTTCTCCGCTCTGGTTGTCGGTGATCACAATGTCGGTGCTTTCGGGTGTTTTGCCGTTTTCGTCTTTTACCACACCTTTCATTACAGTGAGTGGCGATTTTTGCTGGCTCACAAAACTGATCATAAAGCTTTCGCGGTCCGGTATCACTCTTGCCGCTGTGGTATCGCTCGTTTCCTGTACTTTAAATTTTTCGGCCGCGGGCTGACCAGCGGGATAAACTATTTTCTTGTCCGCGTCCACCTGGAAAATATCCTGATCGTCTCTGTTAATCGGGAAGCCGACGTTTATGGGCTTGCTCCATTGTTTGCCGTTGTTGTTGCTCGCAAAAATATCGTACGATCCTTCAAGCACCCTGTTTGAGCTGAAATAAAGGGTCTGGCTGTCAGAATGTATGAATGGCGCTTCTTCATCGGCAGCGGTGTTTACATCTGGCCCCAGGTTGCGGGCTTTGCTCCATTCGCCGTTAGGAAGTTTTTTACAAAAATAAATATCGTGACCCCCGTAACCGCCTGGGCGGTCGCTCGAAAAATAGAGCGTGTTGCCGTCGGGGGATACACATTCCTGCGGTTCCCAGCCGGCGCTGTTTACCACCTTTTTCATTTTTACCGGGTGGGTCCATTTGTTTTCAAATAAGCGGCTGATGTACAGATTGCCGTCACCTCCTTCATTCCTGTAGGTAAGTACCACCTGCCCGTCGAATGAGGCGCCCACGGTACTGGCGTATACCACGCTGTCACGTTCAAGATGTCGGCGCGCATTTTTTCTTTTTAAAATTTTCGAAGAATCGTTTTTAGAGATCTGTTCGTTCTCGAAGTAAGGGGCATCTGCGGCCTGGCTTATTTTTTCGAGCGGCACTTTTACAGTGTAAATCATGTGCTGTTTGTCGGGACTGAGACTGCTGGTAAATTCGCCTTTTGTCAGTGCATCGCCACAGGGTTTGTTGTTTTTGCTGTCGATTGGCAACTGCATTACCGGACGGAGTTCTTTTACCAATCTGCACATGTCGCGTTTGGTCCTTGTCAGTTGGATAGCCTGTTCGTCAGGTTTTTTATTTTCAGTGAGAAGTTGTTCGTACTGTTCGTAGGCACGCAGGGCTTTATCAAAATTATATGTAAGATAATAGGCATCACCAAGCAGCAGGTAAACATCCGCGGGAGCTTCCGCCTCTCCGGGATAGGCTTTGGTGAGGTGAGAGGGACTGTTGGCTGCAGCCTTTTCGAGAAAAGGCAGAGCTTTTGGTTTGAGTGAACGCGACGCGAGGTAACAGGCGCCTGCCTTATAGTTCAGGCTGCCGTTGTCCGGGAACGTGTCCAGCAGTTGGAGATAACGGGGCAGGGCAGAGGCGTAGTTTTTATGCTTAAAATCTTCATCAGCTTCGGCCGCCTCTTTTTTCTGCGAGAAGAGGGGATTGCAAATGCAAAAACTTAAGCTGATTATAAAGAGAGTGGTTTTCATCTTGTGGGTTGAGATAACACCGGTTGTGTTAAACTTTTTCGTACTTCCTGATCTTTGAAGCCAGATCTTCAGTGGTAATGGGTTTGTTCAGGAAATCATTGGCGCCGGCTTTAAAAGCGGCATCCAGCAGCGGCCTGTTATTAAGGGTCGACATCATGATGATAGGCGTGAAGCACAGGTGAACCGAGCGAAGGACATTCACCAGCGAAAGCCCGGAAATTCCCGGCATCATGATATCGCTGATGATCAGATCAAATTCATTGGCATTGATCATCTCAATGGCTT
>CAZFCR010000068.1:0-11949 GCA_964517305.1 uncultured Akkermansia sp. | reverse complement strand
TTTCGCGAAAAATTCATGCCCTTTTCCAAGCATTTTTATCTCGCATATCTTGTTATCACTCGTGCTGCTTTTATCAAGCCTCAGCACTACTTCACTGTTAATGATGCCATCGTAAAAAGTGTTGAGTTTATCCACCTTTTCATTGATGAAATCCAGAAGTTTCCTGTCCGCATTAAAATGCACCGATTGAATGTTGATTGTCATACTGTTCCTCCTTTTGTTAATGGCCCGATCTTGGATGGGCCTGTTTATAAGATTGTTTTAATTTATCAATGGTATTATGGGTGTATATCTGAGTGGCAGAAAGATTGGCGTGGCCGAGCAACTCTTTTACGGCATTAATATCAGCGCCATGGTTCAGCAAATGCGTGGCAAAGCTATGTCTCAGAATATGGGGACTTTTTTTCTTGTTTGTGGTCACCATTCCCAAAATTCGTTTCACGATGCGGCTCAGATTTGGCGCTGTAAGCGGCTGATCGTTCTTATTCACAAAAAGCGTTTTACCCGAGAGTCCCTCATTTTGTTTAAGCCGCAGGTAATCAGAGATGCTTCTTCCGAGATCAACATTAAAGGGAATGATGCGTTCCTTATTTCGTTTGCCAAGCACTTTTAACTGATGATTGCCCAGATCTACATCGCCCGTCCGTAAACCGATCAGCTCTGCACGGCGTAAGCCGGTCTGGTACAACACGTCAACGATCAGTTTATCCCTTTGGTCCTCAAATTCCATTCCAAAGGTTAATCCCGAAAAGATCGTGCCAAGCTGCTCCTCTTCCACGAATACAGGCAGCCGCGATGGTTTTTTAGGGCCTTGAATTTTTTGCGCCGGATTGGTACTGATGGTTCCCGACCTGAGCAGGTAACGGAAAAATGATTTGATGGCACTTATTTTACGGTTTACCGAAACCGCGGAAACACCTTTCTCCATCAAGGAGGCCATAAATGAGCGGATGTGATGGTGGCTGATTTCGCCAAGCTGGTAAGTGCCAAGTTCAGCACGCATAAAATCAGAAAACTGGCGGAGGTCGGTTTCGTAACTTTTCGCAGTCAGAGGGCTAAATCTTTTCTGAAGATTCAAATAAGAAAAAAAGCCGTTTACTGCACTTTCAACCATAAAAAAAGAAATCCTAACCGAAATTATGTATTTCAGGTTAGGATTACAACTAATTTATCTTAAAAATGGATGTGGCTTATTTTTCTATTGCGCCAATCTGAAGTTTTTGCTTGTACGAAGCCTTAATCACTTCTTCACGACGACGTACAGAAGGTTTTGTGAATTTTGAGCGCTCGCGTAATTGTTTAACCACGCCGGTTTTCTCAAATTTCTTCTTGTACTTTTTTAAGGCTTTCTCAATGTTATCACCTTCTTTGATCTGAACTATTAACATTTTTATCTGTTTGTTTTAAATTTAGAGGGGCAAATATAGTGAATTTCTCTCTCCGTATGAAATATTTTAGATAAATTTTAATGGGTTTCTTGGTCCTTAAAGGGTAATTTTACAGGCTTAACCTCATGATATGCCAAGAGACAGCTTCCCTATACTGAAAAAAGCCCTTAAAAATGCGACGAAAGTGGCCATAGTTACCCATTTTAGTCCGGATGGCGATGCCATGGGCAGTAGTCTGGGGCTTTACCACTTCCTGCTTAAACTCGGCAAAAAGGCCAGCGTTATTGTCCCTAACGCCTATCCCGCCTTTCTTGAGTGGATGCCCGGACACAAACAGGTGATCAATTTTCAGGAAAATGAAAAAAAGGCTGAAAAAGCGCTGATGACAGCTGATCTCGTTTTTACACTCGACTTTAATTCATATAAAAGACTCGAGAAACTGGGGTCCCTCCTCGAAAATACCAACGCTCCTAAATTTCTGGTCGATCATCATCAGCAGCCGGATGATTATGCCAGTTATTATTTTCACGATGTAAAGGCATGCAGTACCTGCGAACTTATTTTTGATTTGATTGCGGGACTTGGACATAAAAAACTGATAGACAAAAAAATCGCTGCCTGCCTTTATACGGGCCTTATGACCGATACCGGCTCTTTCAGATATCCCAGCGTTAACTCACACACTCACGCCATTATTTCGGAACTGCTTAAAACAGGGATTGTGCCGTCCGAAATTCACAGCGCGGTTTATGACAGCTACAGCCTTCAGCGCCTTAAACTTCTGGGCTACGCGCTAAATGAAAAACTCCGTCTGGTAGAAGGTTACCCCGTTGCGTATTTTACACTCAGCGAAAAAGAACTTCAGAATTTCAGCTACGAAAAGGGCGACACGGAAGGCCTTGTGAACTATCCTTTTTCCATTAAGGGCATCAGGATATGCGCCTTGTTTAATGAAACCGACGAATACGTCAAAATTTCATTCCGCAGCAAAGGCAATATCGACATGAATAAATTTGCCCGTACTTATTTTAACGGCGGCGGACATGTAAATGCGGCCGGTGGCAAAAGCACTTTGAGTCTGGCCGAAACGGAGAAAAAATTCACTGAACTTGTAAAAGAACTTTTTTAATGTTTAAATCCATCGCCGAACTTTCGCTCAGATCAACTCTCCGGGATGAGAACCGTCACCGGATGAAAAACTTTCTTGCCTGGGATAAAACAGAAAAAATTGCTCTTATTCTAATCAAGCAGGACAATATCAACAAACACAGGATCGATGCTTTTACCGACTCGTTGAAAAAATATACCGAAGTTTTTTATATCGAACTTGACTCCAAAGACGCGACTTACAGCGACTGGCATTGTTTTTCAAAAAAAGACAAATCACTTTTAAATCTGCCTAAAAAAGGCATCCGCGAGGCCCTCAAAGACAAAAAATTCGATGTGGTGATCAATACCTGTCAGGAAATAGAAGTTTTCTCCACATCACTCACTTCGGCTCTTTCGGCACCGCTAAAATGCGGAAGTACCGGGAAATACAATGATGTTGACCTGATTATCAAAAAGAAAGGATTTGAAAAGGTGGAAGATTACCTTGCAGAAGTAGTACGTTACCTGAAAATGATCAAGACGCAATGAAAATTCAAAAGCCCGGAATTAATACATAAATTTAAAGAATAAAGAGATCAGATTAATGGATTTAGAATTTAATAAAAACGACGATGCGATGCGGCTGCTCATCAGCCAGATGGAACAACGTCTTTCAAAAATATATTTAGGTGGCGGAAAATCGCGCATTGAAAAATTGCACGAGCAGGGCAAAATGTCGGCACGCGAAAGAATTGATTTTTTACTCGATAAAGGTGCGCCACAAATTGAAATGGGCGCCTTTGCCGGTTATGAAATGTACGAAGAGCATGGCGGATGTCCCGGTGGTGGTGTAGTAGTTGTGATCGGCTATGTGAGCGGTAAACAATGTATTGTGGTAGCCAACGATGCTACAGTTAAGGCAGGTGCCTGGTTCCCTATTACCGGTAAAAAAAATCTGCGCGCCCAGGAAATTGCCATAGAGAACCGTTTACCGATCATTTATCTTGTTGACAGTGCCGGCGTATACCTTCCCCTGCAGGACGAAATTTTTCCGGATAAAGAACATTTTGGACGTATTTTCAGAAACAACGCGGTAATGAGTAGCATGGGCATCACCCAGATAGCCGCCGTAATGGGCAGCTGCGTTGCCGGTGGCGCTTACCTGCCGATCATGAGCGATGAAGCCATGATTGTTGATAAAACAGGTTCTATTTTTCTTGCCGGAAGTTATCTGGTAAAAGCCGCGGTTGGCGAAAACATCGATAATGAAACGCTTGGAGGCGCAAGCACACATTGCGAAGTGAGCGGGGTAACAGATTATAAGTGTAAAGATGACGCAGATTGCCTCACACGCATCCGCAACATCATGGGAAAAATAGGTGATTATGAAAAAGCCGGTTTTAACCGCGTTGAGCCTGCGCTTCCGGTAAAAGACCCTAAAGAAATTTATGGCATCATACCCGACAAGAGCGACAAACAATACGATATGCGCGAGATCATCGAACGCCTCGTTGACAAAGGCGAACACGATGAATACAAGGCCGCTTACGGACAAAGTATCATCTGCACGTACGCGCGGGTAGATGGCTGGGCGGTGGGCATTGTGGCCAATCAGCGCAAAATTGTTAAGGCCAGGAAACCCGGAAACAGCAACGAAATGCAGTTTGGCGGCGTTATCTACAGCGACAGCGCCGACAAAGCCGCCCGTTTTATCATGAACTGCAATCAGAAAAAAATTCCGTTGATTTTTATCCAGGATGCAACAGGATTTATGGTGGGCTCAAGAAGTGAACACGGCGGCATTATCAAGGACGGAGCCAAACTTGTAAACGCGATGGCCAACAGCGTGGTCCCTAAATTCACGATCATTGTGGGCAACAGTTATGGCGCAGCCAACTACGCCATGTGCGGAAAAGCTTACGACCCGCGCCTGATCGTTGGATGGCCTACCGCCAAAGTAGCGGTAATGGGAGGTGCCCAGGCAGCAAAAGTGCTTGTTCAGATTGAGATCAGTTCGCTGCAGGCAAAGGGCGAAGAAATCACCAAAGAAAAAGAAGAAGCATTGTTCAACAAAATCAAAGACCGTTACGATAAACAAACCACACCTTATTATGCGGCGTCACGTCTCTGGCTCGACGCCATCATTGATCCTCTTGAAACGAGAAAAGTGATCAGCATGGGCATCGAGATGGCCAATCACGCGCCAATACTCAAACCTTACAATGTGGGCATTCTTCAAACTTAAAAACAATGATCAGCGTGGCAGAGCTTGCCATCATACAAAAAACAGAACTTCCCGAAGCTACCATCAGCCTCAGAAGCGATGGCATCGTACACGTGCATTACCATAAAAATGCCACCCTCGATGTTGAACTGCAACAAAGCATGAGACTTATTTTTATTGCTATGACGGGTGGAAAAAAAACCAAATTTCTTTTTTCTGCTGATGAAGGCTTCAGCTTAACAAGTGAGGCCAGGAAACAGGCCCCGGCACTGTACCGTCAATCACCGATTTCCTGTTACGCCATTGTTGCCCATAACCTTGCTTACAAACTGGTGGCCAACTTTTACATCAGGGTTTTTAAACCTTCTGGCAATTTTAAAGTATTCTCTGACCTCAAAGAGGCGGAAACCTGGTTAACAGCACAGGAAAGTGACGATTAGTTTTCCTTATTAACCTTCTATCGATTAACTTAGTAACGATGCCAGAAAAAATGATCTCCGAAGCCAGGATAAGGGAAGAGTTTGACCGCTCCACCGAAAAATTCCATGTTATAGCAACATGGGTTGGCTCGGCACTCAATCTCCTCTGGTTCATCAGCGATTATTTTATTTTACCTGAATACCTGGGTCCGTTTTTTCTTTTCCGCCTGGTTGTTTCATCTTTGGGAATTGGCCTCGCGGCCTTCAGAAAAAAAGCGGGCATCTCCATATACACCTGCATGTTTGTGCTTGTAGCAGGCATTTCTGTACAAAACGCGTACATGTGGAGCGTGATGGACCTGAGCCATTTTCAAAAACATGCTTTTGCTTACATGGTGTTGTTCATTGGCGCGGGCATGCTGGTTCTCTGGGAGTTTAAATTGTCCATCCTGCTCATTGTACTGACGATTGCAGCCAATATTTTCTTCTACTGGCGCAACAGCCAGCTCAGTCCGGAGGACTTCCTCATCAACGGCGGATTACTGATTCTCACAGTGGTTATTTTCTGTGTATTTATGATCAGATCCCGGTACCGGCTTACCTACAACGAAATCCGGTCGCGGCTGCAACTCGAACAATCTAAAAAAATGATAGAGCAAAAACACGAAGAAGTACTTGCTCAGAAAGTGGAGATCCAGAATCAGAAAGATGCGCTGCAGTTAAAAAACCGGGAGATCACCGATAGTATCAATTACGCGAGAAGTATACAAAGTGCACTTATCCCCGGAGAAGAAAAACTCGTATCGCTTTTTGAAGATGGCTTTGTACTCTTCAGCCCGAAGGACATTGTGAGTGGCGATTTTTACTGGGCGTATGAAAAAACCGGCTCTGTGTTTTATGTTACCGCCGACTGCACCGGCCATGGTGTTCCCGGGGGGTTTATGACTATGCTGGGGCTGTCTTTTCTTGACGAGATCATCATTGGCCAGAACATAACTGACCCCGCTGAAGTGCTTGAACTCATGCGCGACAAGATCATCAACACGCTTAACCGTTCGGGCGGTACCGCTGAAAATAAAGATGGAATGGACATCGTTGTCTGCCATTTTCAAAAACAAACCATGCAACTCACGTTTGCCGCGGCTAACAACAACCTTTACCTGGTAAAAGAGTCCGGCGGTAAAAAAAAGTTTGAGGTATTTAAAGCCGACAGGCAGCCGTGCGGTTTTGGCTTTGTTCACAAACCCTTTTCAAGCCACTCGATACAGCTAAAACCTGGCGATTGCATTTACACATTCACTGATGGTTTTGCGGATCAGTTCGGCGGACCCGAGGGAAAAAAATTCAGATACAAACAATTTGAACAACTGCTGCTGCAAAACAGTCACCTGCCATTTTTAAAACAGAAACAGATCTTACAACAGAACCTGCAGCAGTGGCGGGGATCTCTTGATCAGGTGGATGACGTTCTTGTGATTGGTTTAAAGGTGTAACTTGTTAGCCGATTAATAGATCACAAACTTTTTCTCCGCCCGCGCCTTCTCCAGCATCATTTTCTTGTACGTGGAGATCATCTGACTTTTGCGGTTATTAAGAATAAACTTCCTGATGTTTTGTCGCTCAAAATTAAGTGGTGATAAACCATTTTTGATCTTCACATCCTTTACCTTGAGGTAATAATAATACATCTCATCGTTAAATTCAATCACCCTGCCAGGACTCAGATTAAAATCAGGCTCATCCCTGAGGCGTGGCATTTCATTTTTGATCTCATCAAGAAACAGCCAGGTGCTGTCGTTCATAAAAAACGTTTCCGCATTCTGAATACAGAGTGTTGTGAGTTGTTCAACGTCTTTTGGTTTATCCGAACCGATCAAACGTTTGATCTTATCCAGGCCGGGAGCAATTAATGGCACTTTAAAATAAATTACCTTCAGAATGTTTTCCTTAAGTATAAAACTTTCGCGGTGGTTATCGTAATATTCCTGGATCTCATCATTGCTAACCGTAGTGTCGAGGTTCGCGTCAATGATGTTCACCTGGTAAATATAATTAACGAGTGAACGCCTGTAATCTTCTACCTGTTTTTCAATGGCCAACTCTTCTTCGCTCAACTTTTCCAAAGCTTCCTGGTAAAACAAAACTTCAACAGCCCAGCTTTCAATCGATCGCCTGGCATTAAACGCGCTGTCGGTAACAACACCGGTTGATACATAATCTTCACGAAACTCTTCCATTCCAAGTTCAGCGGTACCTGCCCGTGCCACCACCTTTTCCGCGGCATCAGCACTCAATTTTTTGCGATTGCACGATGCCAAGGTCATAAAGCCAACGAATAACACCGCCGCTTTAAATCCTATTGTCCGATCAATTAAACACATGCGGATAAAGATACCTTTTTATTCAGACACAAAAAAAACCGGTCACAATGGCAACCGGTTTCTGATTTAGTTTAACTGCAGTCTACTGAATCGTTTTTAATACGTCTTCGTTTACTTTCACAACGTATTTCTGTTTCAGGTAATTTAACCACTCTGTTTCAAGCGCGCTCTGAAAATCAGCGGTAACGTTGCCCCTGCATTCAGCAAGTGTTTTTGGTGTCTTCGGAAGAATTTTGTTCACCACGATCACCAGTGTTTTTTTCTCCTTGTCATCTGTGATGTTTTCATTCACAATTCCTTCTTTCCAGTTAGCATCCACATTTTTGTTCTCGCCTTTCAGGTACATGATGTTTTCCACCGATACATTCAACTGAGAAGATTTATTGAGTGCCTCAGTTATCTGCTTTTCATCTTTTTTAGACTTCAGCATTTTACGTACATCTTTTGCTACCTTTTCATTGAGGCATTTATAAATGGTTACGTCCGCGCGCTCTTCCCACAGGTAATTGTTTTTGTTTTTTTCGTAAAAATTTTTGAGACCGGCAGTGTCTTTAACCGCGCGGCTCCACACACGCTGATCGGTAAGATCAAAAAGGAGAATCCCATCGCGGTATTCGCGGTACAGGTTGGCAAACTCAGGGTATTTTTTCTCAAGCTGTGAATCTTCATAATCCACTACACTCTATTCAACCCATGTACGGTAGCTGTTGTTTATCAGCGTTTGTAAATCTGTCTGCGGCCTGATTGACATCTGAGACTCCAGGAATTTCGCAAAATCCGATTGACCGTAAGATTTTCCTGCCAGGTTAAATATTTCCTTGTTCCCAAGTTTGTTCGCTGCCTCCGCTTTCCAGTTGGCCCTGAAATAAGATGTATCCATTACTTTGAGCAACTCATTGCGGTTCTTCAGATTTTCTTTAAACCCCGCTTCCTTTTTTACTCTCTCGATAAGTGCGGCGCGGCCCTGCTGTGAACGGCTGTCGCGACTTACTTTATTTTTAAGTTCGGTTTTTATTTCTGCAAACTCCGGTACACCGCGCAGTTCGTTGCGTTTAATGATGTGCCATCCGTAAGGACTCAATACAGGCTCACTCACATCACCGTTGTTTTTCAGTGAAAACGCGGCATCTTCGAAAGCTTTTGGCAAACGACCGCCTTTAAATGGCTGTAACTGTCCGCCTCTTTCGCTGGTTTGTTTATCGTCGCTGAACTGGCGCGCAAGTTCTTCGAAAGATTGACCCGCCTTTAACTTTGCATATACTTCATCGATCTTGGTCTTCGCATTTTTTTTGTCCTGTTCGCTGGCATCTTTGTTCAGTTTAACCATGATGTGTGAAGCGCTCACTTCACCCCTGCTGTCACGTTTGTCGTAAACTTTCAGGATATGGTAACCAAAACGGGTGCGCACCACAGAACTTACTTCTCCAACAGCTGTATTGTAGGCCGCATTTTCGAATGGATAAACCATGTCGAGCGCAGAAAAATAACTCAGATCGCCTTTGTTTTCGGCGGCTGAAGGATCATCGCTCGTTTTTGCTGCTAACAACGGGAAACGGTCTCCGGCAGCTTTCGACAGGTCTGCGAGCGACTTTACACTGTTCAGACGCGAACGGTACCCACTGGTATCTTTTGATTTCAGCTGATTCGCAATTCCTGTAGAATTTTTAAGGATCTTTTCATAAGCCGAAATGTCGGCCGCTGAAGGTGTTTTACCAAGCGCCGCATTCCTGATCAGGTTAATGCGGGTCCATGCCTCTAGTGTGTCTTTAGGAAGTGCGTTTTCATCCACTTTCACAAGAATGTGACTGGCCTTCACCTCAGTTTTAAGTCTTTCGTAGGCTTCCTTTAAAATACTTTCGTTGGTGTTTTTATCGGTGAGGTAAGGTGCAGCGAGCTGGCGCCTGTATCCTGCCAGTTCATTCTTAAATGATGCCATTGTATCCAGACCTAGACTCTCCGCTTCAAAAACTTTGCTTTTGAACAATGAAAAAAGATCAACATATTCTTTTACTGATTTCGAACTGTTGTTTATTTCCTTACCGTTATTTTTACGATATACTGCCTCAAATTCTGACTTTGTAACCGGCCTGTCATTGATCGTCATCACTACCGGTTCCTGAGCCCGGAGAAGGCTCACGCCTGCGCTCATCGCTATTGCAACAACAAGTACTTTATTTTTCTTCATACGCTTAAAAAATTTTCTGGCAAAATTAAATTTTCTGTTCTATTATTTGATGATCTCTGCTAATTTTTCGTCGAGGGCTGCGCCTCTCAGATCTTTGGCAACAATTTTTCCTTCTTTATCGATAAGGAAATTCTGCGGTATACCGGTAACACCGTAAAGTTTACCCACTTCGTTGCCCCAGCCTTTAAGGTCGCTCACATGTGTCCAGGTAAGGTTGTCCTGTTGAATGGCGGCCAGCCACGGATCTCTGTTTGAATCGAGTGAGACACCGAGTACTGTAAATCCTTTATCCTTAAAACGGTTATACGCTGCCACAACATTCGGATTCTCCATGCGGCAAGGTCTGCACCAGCTGGCCCAGAAATCTATCAGCACATATTTACCCCTGAAATCAGTTAAACTTACCTTTTTGCCTTCTGGTGTACTTTGACTGAAGTTGGTAGCTGTATAACCCACTGTTGTTCCTTTAATATCGTTGACCCTTTTATTGGCAAGTTGAACCATTTTGGTATTGGCGATACTTTTATCAATATAACTCAGAGCTTCCACCACATCTGCAAGTGGAATATTAGGATTGTTGAGATCGTTGTATATAACAAAACCGCTCACAGCAGACTTAGGATGGGTCTTAATGAAGTTTTTAAGAGTAAGTACGTACTGTGTATTCAAATTCTGGTACTCCTGTTTAATAGCCTCCTGAGTGTTAACATCACCCCTTTGACCCGCTTCGTTAAAATCAGCCTGCATCTTCTGAGAGAGCATGATGACGTTGTTCAGTAAGCCGCGGTATTCAATATAATCTTTCTGCGTCTGTCCGCCTTCAACGCTGGAATACGCCAGAGAATCTCCCTTAAGAACAGCTTTTAATGGCGTTGCATCTGCGAAAAAAATAAAATTGGGCTGTGCATTGATGTCAGCCGCAGTGGTGAACCAGAACATATTCGGATCAACACTTTTTAAATTAAATGAAAATTTGCCGTTAACCACCTTAGCGGAATCGGTATGGTCTTTTTCGTTCCACTTATGGTGCAGATAAATGGTATTGCCATCAAATTTGGAGATGGTGCCACTGATCTTAACAGGGAACGATTTTGGATTGACTGTTTTTTGCGCGAAACCAGAACTGCAGGTTACCAAAAGGGCCAGTAGGGAAATTATCTTTTTCATATTTACTCTTATAGGGCAGATCAACAAATATACCAAGTTTTAAAATCGATCATGACAATTTAGAATTTTTAACCATTGAACAAAAAAAAACCTCCCGTTGCGCAGGAGGTTTAAATTCTCAATATTTTTAAATCAGAATTGCCAGAGATCGTGCTCGAAGCGGAAGATATCGGCTTTCACGCGGTCAGACTCCAGTAATGCATCAATTCCTTTTGCGTATGATTCAAGTTTTCTGTCGTAGACATTAGACTCTTTTTTTACCGTACTTTGAAACTGACGTTTCCAGAAAATGTCTTCGAAGGTACGACGCTCACTATCGTTCTTTGTGTTGAATACTTCATGCTTTGCAAACTGGGGTCTGCAGGCAGGAAAATACACAAAGAAAAACGGCTGGCAACCTGCATCTTCTTTCCCTTTTGGCAGAAAGCTGAATCCGATTCCAATGATACGTACTTCCAGACTTGATTTCTGTTTGTCAAAAAACCAATCTTCTTTTAGCTCGATTGAACAGAAGTTTTCGTAAAACCAGGTTGAATCCGCCGGCTTAGGTACCCTAATGAACACCTCATTACCCAATGAATCATAACTTGGTGTTTCTACAGTATCTGCAGGTGTAATAAAACGGTTTCTGAAAGCAGATACTTCCATAGGAACAATGAACTCTTCGTCCTCGAAAGCGATGATCTTACCTGATAAAACCCCTTTAGTGATTACCTGAACCAAAGAAACACGGCTGGTAACATCTGTAGTGGGATAATATAAAGGCTGATTCGCTTTTTCACGGATATCAATAGTTCTCCAAACCCTTTTTTCCCAGGTAACATCACCTTCACGAAGATGCGTGTAAGGAATAAAACGCCTGTTTACAGCATTTTCCTTGTCGTAAATGCCATCCTTATAGTCACCCGGCTGGAATACACCCTGCTGGGCGATGGCACTGAGCCCCGACAACATGGTGATGGTTAATAAAAAAAGAGTCTTTTTCATGTGTGCTGTTTTTATTTTATGATCTTAACACCTTGTGACACATTGTTCACTTTTCCATCAGGCCCTTTGATCTTGGCATCAAAATAGATCTTGCTTCCGATCGCAGGAT
>CAZFCR010000067.1:2901-11960 GCA_964517305.1 uncultured Akkermansia sp. | reverse complement strand
GATAATATTAATGTTCTCATGTTTTAAATTTTAAAGGTTAATTAATCCAGTTTACAATCAGATGAAGACTTTTCGGTAGTTCCGCCATATGTCTCAGACCTTGACGAATTAGAACAAAAGTCTTTCGCGTCCCGGCCGCTGATTTCAGTAAGCGTGAAAGTTGAAATTTCCACTTTGCCGTCAGGGTTGGTGTCGGTACAAGTACAAGTACGGTCTTTTTTGCAGGAGCTCAGTACAATTAAGCCCAGGCATGCTACTACTAGTGTGATTTTTTTCATGAGTTTGGTTT
Source organism: uncultured Akkermansia sp. (assembly GCA_964517305.1). Taxonomy (GTDB): domain Bacteria; phylum Bacteroidota; class Bacteroidia; order B-17B0; family Aurantibacillaceae; genus Aurantibacillus. Next base: position 11,671 of record CAZFCR010000067.1, on the reverse strand, counting down.
TTGATTTGGAACGAAAGTATTAGGAATTATTCACATTGTTCTTATTCCTTCAAATTATTCGTCAACGATTAACTGTTAATCGTCTAAAATTAACAATGGCGTAATGTGTTAAAAACGGCGCTCCAACAGCACTATGTTCTCTACATGGGCTGTCTGTGGAAACATGTCAACTGCCTGAACCTTAACAATTTGGTAATGTTCGTCCATCAAAGCCAGATCCCTTGCCTGGGTACTGGGATTACAACTCACGTAAACAATTTTCTGAGGCCGGGCCTCTAAAATGACCTTTATCACGTCCTCATGCATACCGGCCCGGGGTGGATCGGTGATGATCACATCAGGCTGACCATGTTGCTCAATAAAATGTGAATTCAGCACATCTTTCATATCGCCGGCAAAAAACGAAGTATTATGAATGCCATTGTTGTTTGAATTTTCGACGGCATCTTTTATGGCGTCCTCAACGTATTCAACGCCAACCACTTTTTTAGCCTGGCGGGCCACAAAATTGGCAATGGTGCCGGTGCCGGTATAAAGGTCGTACACAATCTCGTTGCCGCTTAATCCCGCAAAATCACGGGCGATCTTGTACAACAAATAAGCCTGGTCTGAATTGGTCTGGTAAAACGATTTGGCGCTGATCTTAAATTTTAAGCCTTCCATCTGCTCCAGGATATGGTCGCGGCCGTGGTAGGTCTTAATGTCCAGCCCAAAAAAAGTATCGTTGCCCTTGTTGTTGTGAACGTATTGTAAGGAAGTGATCTGCGGAAAATTATCCTTTAAAAAATCAAGAAGCTTAAAAAGTTCGTCGGGCAGCCATTCAAATACCGATAACACCACCATCACTTCGCCTGTGCTCGTGCTGCGGATCATCACTGTTCTTAGAAAACCGCTTTTGTTACGGATGTCAAAAAAACTGAGCTGGTTCTCAAATGCGTATTGTTTTATGGCATTGCGGATGGAATTGCTCGGCTCAGGCTGAAGGTAACAGTTGCGGATGTCAAGCACTTTATCAAACAAACCTGCAATGTGGTAACCAAGACCATTTTTGTTGCTGATCTCTTCACCCGATGCCATTTCTGCAGCGCTCAGCCATTTTTTATTTGAGAAGGAATATTCGAGTTTGTTGCGGTAATAATAGGCCTCCTTATTTCCTGCGATGGGCAGCATTTCGGGGAAATTCAGTTTGCCAATGCGGGTAAAAGCGTCGAACACATATTTCTGTTTAAACGCGAGTTGTGTTTCATAAGCCAGGTTCTGCCATTTGCAGCCGCCGCAGGTGCCAAAGTGTTCGCAAACGGGCTGCACGCGCTGCGGCGAGAAACGTGTGATCTTTTCAACCCGCGCTTCAGCGAAATTGTTCTTTTTGCGGTAAACCATCACATCCACCACATCGCCGGGCACAGCGCCTTCAATAAAAACCACCATGCCTTCGTGCCTGGCTATGGCTTTGCCTTCGGTGCTGATGTCCACCACTTCAAGGTCCTGCAAAAGAAAATTCTTTTTAATTTTTGACATACTTTAAGGCCGCAAAGGTACTAAAATCTTAACTTTGCCGGATGGCTCGTTTTTTTTTAACGCTTTCTTACAATGGTACCGGGTACAATGGATGGCAGATACAGGAAAACACGCCCAACACCATTCAGCAGGTGCTTGAAGAAAAAATGGCCATGCTGCTGAAAGAAAAAATTGAACTCACGGGTTGCGGCAGAACCGATACAGGCGTGAATGCGAGGGATTACATCGCGCATTTTGACAGCCACTGCGCTGATCTTAACTCCAATAAAAAACACTGGATCTATAAGTTGAATACCGTTTTGCCTCCTGCCATTTCTGTTCAGGACATCCGCCAGGTAAAACCAGAAGCCCACGCGCGTTTCCATGCCACACAGCGGGTGTATTATTATTACCTGAGCCGCAAAAAAAATCCTTTCCGCGATCAGTTCACCTGGTATGTACATGGTGATCTCGACATCGACCAGATGAACCATGCAGCGGCATCCTTGCTGGAGTACCGCGATTTTACGAGTTTCAGCAAACTGAATACACAAAACAAAACCAATAACTGCACCATCACCCGCGCGGTATGGCACCAGTGCGGTGAAGACGAATGGCGTTTCAGCATCAGCGCCGACCGTTTTCTTCGTGGCATGGTAAGAGCCATTGTGGGAACACTGGTAATGGTGGGTAAAAATAAACTCTCCGTCCAGGATTTCAGAAACATCATTGAAGCAAAAGACCGCCAGAAAGCGGGTAACAATGCACCACCGCAGGCCTTGTTCCTGACGGCGATCACTTATCCAAAAGAAGTATACATTGACCAACGATAAAACAAATAACCAATTTAATTTAGGATTGATCCGCAGGATTCTCTCGTACACGCGTCCGTATAAAAAACTGTTTTACGCTTCGGTGTTTTTTACGCTTTTGTTGTCTTCGCTGGCCAATGTGCGCCCACTGCTCATCAGCACCGCACTCAACGATTTTGTTGTGGCGAAAAAAGATGCTGCCGGCCTTAACCAGCTGTGCCTGCTCATCCTGTTTTTTTTATTGCTTGAGTCCGGCGTGCAGATCCTTAACCTGCGCATCACCAACCTGCTTGGACAAAACATTGTGCGCGACCTGCGCAACCAGGTTTACAAACACATTCTGCGTTTAAAAAATACTGATTTCGACAATACGCCGGTAGGCACTTTGGTAACAAGGGCCATCTCTGACATTGAAAGTCTGAGCGACGTGTTTGCGCAGGGTTTTATTGTTATTGCCGGCGATCTGGTAATGCTGGCCATTTTTATAGCGGTAATGTTCGCCAAGAACTGGTTACTCGCTTTGCTGGCCCTGAGCACCATCCCGATCCTGTTTGTGGCTACAGCGCTTTTTAAACGGGGCGTGAAAAAAAGTTTTACGCAGGTAAGAAATGCCGTTGCCGCGCTGAACACTTTTACGCAGGAACACATCACGGGCATGCGCCTGGTTCAGCTCTTTAACCGCGAGAAGGTGGAGTACGACAGGTTTCGAGAGATCAACGGACAGCACCGCAGCGCCAACATCAGGTCTATTTTTTATTACTCCGTTTTTTTTCCGGTGGTGGAGATCCTTTCTTCTTTTTCCATCGCCCTCATTATCTGGTTTGCGGGTGTAAAAGGCAACAGTTACAACATCAACCTGGGCGACATTACGTTTTTTATCATGATGATCAACATGCTGTTCCGCCCCATCCGCATGCTGGCCGATCGTCTCAACACTTTGCAAATGGGCATCGTGTCTGCCGAGCGTGTGTTTAAAGTGCTGGATACCGACGAACACATTGTGGACGAAGGCAAAAAAGAATTTGTTTCCGTGAGAAACGCCATCGAATTCCGTAATGTGTGGTTCGCGTACCGCAAGGATCATTATGTATTAAAAAATATTTCTTTTTCGATAGCTGCCGGCGAAACGGTGGCGCTGGTTGGTTCTACGGGTGCCGGTAAATCAACGATCATCAACCTGCTCAGTCGTTTTTACGAGATCTCTGAAGGTGGTATTTTTGTGGATGGTATCAATATCCGGGAGCTGACGCTGGATTCACTTCGTAAAAATACCGGTGTGGTGCTGCAGGATGTATACCTGTTCAACGATACCATTCTGAATAACATCACGCTGAACAATCCTGACATAAAAGAACAGGAGGTGATGGAAGCGACGAAACAGATTGGTTTGTATGATTACATCCTTTCTCTTCCGGGAGGCTTGCAGTATCAGGTAACGGAAAGAGGTCAGAGCCTCTCGGCGGGTCAGCGGCAACTCATCGCTTTTATCCGTGCTTATGTGTACCAGCCGTCCATTTTTATTCTGGATGAAGCCACGGCTACCATTGATACACAAACGGAATTGCTGATCCAGAAAGCAGTCAAAAAGATCTCTGAGGGCAGAACCTCCATCATCATCGCTCACCGCCTGTCCACCATCAAACATGTCAACAAAATTTTGGTGTTTGAAAAAGGAGAGATCACCGAGCAGGGCAGCATGCAGGAACTGATGGGGAAAGAAAGCAGATTTAAAAAATTATACGAGCTTCAGAATGCTGAGGTGCTCGGTTAAAACACATTATGCCAAGTAAACAAGAAAAATTCGCTGAGTTCGAAACCTTTAAAAACTGTTTTACATTTTTCTTTGATCACATCGAACAGGGATTTGAAGGAAAAGGAAAATGGCGGGAAGATTTTTTTCATAACGATCATCCCCTCGTGCTGGAACTGGGCTGTGGTAAAGGCGAATACACCATTGGTCTCGCCACAAAACATCCTGAAAAAAACTACATCGGTGTTGATATCAAAGGCAACCGTATCTGGACCGGTGCCAAACAGGCGACCGACGAAAAAATGAACAATGTGGCTTTCCTGCGCACACGCATTGACTTTATTGATCATTGTTTTGCGCCGGGCGAAGTGGACGAGATCTGGATCACCTTTCCCGATCCCCAGCCCCAAAGCACGCGCCGCAGGAAACGCCTTACCCACATGCTTTTTATTAACCGTTACCGGCATTTTTTAAAACCGGGCGGACTGGTTCATTTAAAAACGGACAGTACGAGTCTGTATGAATACACGCTGGAAGTGATCGCGGAAAACAAACTCGAACTGATCTGGGAGACAAATGATCTTTACAAAAATTGCCCGCCCGACAGGCAGGAACTGGTGAACATCAAAACCTATTACGAAAAACTTTTTACCGACAAAGGTGAAGACATCAAATACATCCAGTTCAGGATCAACTGATTTTGAAACACCTTTTCCTGTTGTTTTCTTAAGGTTTTATTGGCTTTTACCATGGTTTCATGTTAAATAAATTTATTACTTTCAATCGCAACGAAACAGGTATATGAACAAGCCAGCGCTACTGGAAGTAAAGGATCTTGTTACTCAGTTCAGAACTGATCATGAGCTGGTAAATGCCGTGAATGGCATTTCATTTACCTTACGGAAAGGAGAGACCATCGGCATTGTCGGGGAAAGTGGTTCCGGTAAATCGGTGACTTCGCTTTCAGTCATGAAACTCATTCCTAATCCTCCTGGCCGCATTGCCGGAGGGGAGATCATTTACCACGACAAACAGGATCAGGTGATCGACCTTGTTAAGGCAGACAATGCCACCATGGAAAAATACCGTGGCAACGAGATCGCCATGATCTTTCAGGAGCCCATGACCTCGCTTAATCCTGTTCTTCGTTGCGGCGAGCAGGTGATGGAGGCGATACTTCTTCATAAAAAATTAAGCCGGGAAGAGGCAAAACAAAAAACAATAGAACTGTTCACAGAAGTACAGCTGCCCGATCCCGAAGGCATGTTCAGCCGTTATCCTCACCAGTTATCGGGCGGACAAAAACAACGCGTGATGATTGCCATGGCCATCAGCTGCGAGCCGCGTGTGCTCATCGCTGACGAGCCAACCACGGCGCTGGATGTGACCGTACAGAAAACTATTCTGGAATTGCTCAAAAAAATCCAGCAGAAATTTGGCATGGGTATTCTGTTCATCACCCACGATCTGGGTGTGATCGCCGAACTGGCCGATTCTGTGGTGGTGATGTACAAAGGCAATATTGTTGAACAGGGCCCGGTGCTGGATTTGTTTTCAGATCCCAAACATCCTTATACACGTTCTCTGTTGGCCTGCCGTCCGCCAATGGACATGCGCATCAGGCGCCTGCCGGTGGTGAGTGATTTTATGCGCCGCAATGCCGGCGGAGAAATTGAAGAATTACCTTCTACGCTTGCCGGTGCCCTGCGTGCCGCGGTGATCACCGGTGATGAGCGTAAAGCCGCGCATGCAGAATTGTACGCAAGGGAAAAAATCCTCGAAGTTAAGCAGGTAAAAACCTGGTATCCTTCCAAAAAAACCATATTCGGCAAAGTCACGGCTTATGCAAAGGCTGTGGACGATGTAAGTTTTGATGTGTATGAAGGAGAAACACTTGGGCTGGTAGGCGAGAGCGGATGCGGAAAAACCACGCTGGGCCGTACGATCTTAAAACTGGCTCCCGCACTTTCGGGTAGCATAGTTTACAAAGGAAAAGACCTGTTGAGCATGAACGAAAAAGATTTCAGGGAATACCGGAAAAACATGCAGATCATTTTCCAGGATCCTTACTCCTCATTAAATCCGCGAATTACTGTTGGCGATGCCATTCTTGAACCCATGCGTGTTCACGGTATCCTGGCAAACGACCGGGAGAGGAAACAGAAAGTAATGGAGTTGCTTAAAAAAGTTGGACTTGAAGAAAAACATTATAACCGTTACCCGCACGAATTCAGCGGGGGCCAGCGCCAACGCATCTGTATTGCCAGGGCTTTGGGACTTAATCCTAAATTTATCATCTGCGACGAAAGTGTGAGTGCGCTCGATGTAAGCGTTCAGGCGCAGGTTCTGAATTTGCTGAACGATTTAAAAAAGGAGTTCCGGTTTACATATATTTTTATCAGTCACGACCTGAGCGTGGTAAAGTTCATGAGCGACAGGATGATCGTGATGCAGAAGGGCAGGATAGAAGAGATGGGCGATCCCGATGAGATCTATCTTAACCCGCGTTCTGAATACACAAAAAAATTAATTCAATCCATACCTAACGCCAGTCTTGATAACATCAGGTCAGCGGTTACCAGTAAAAAATTTAAAGCCTGATTTTATGATGGACTTTCTCCAGAAGCTAACCGATCCCAATAGCATCATCGAATACGGTGGTCTCTGGTTGCTGCTGTTTGTGATATTTGCGGAGACGGGTTTGCTGGTAGGATTTTTCCTGCCGGGTGATAACCTGATTTTACTGGCAGGCATTTTATGTAAAGCCGAGCCTGACCTCATGAAAGTGAATTATTTTGAGATGGTGGTGCTCATGATCCTGGCAGCGGTGATTGGCAACACAACAGGTTATTGGTTTGGCAGGAAAGCCGGAGACAAGTTGTATTCAAAAAAAGACAGCTGGTTTTTCAGAAAAAAACACATCGAGGCCACCACAAAATATTACAATAAATACGGAGGAAATATGACCTTGGTAATGGCGCGGTTTTTACCTGTGGTAAGAACCTTTGCACCTATTATTGCCGGGGTCATCAAGATCGACTTTTTTAAGTTCATGGTTTTTAATGTGGTGGGCGCCCTGGCCTGGATCCTCAGCCTGTCGTCTATTGGTTATTTCCTGGTTCAGCTTTTTCCGCAGATCACCGATTACCTCGGTTATGTGTTTATCGCGCTCATAATCCTTACAGGGATTCCGATTGCGCGGATCATTTTTAAAAACCGAAAACAATAATATCCACCAGCGAACGGCTTGCCCTGATCATTCTCAGAACCCAAGCGGTTTGCCCTGGTAATAATCCAGCACTTTCAGCTTAAAGATATAATCGTATTTTGCCTGTAACAAATTACTTTCGGCTGCGTAAAGCCTGTTTTTTGAATTGCTGAAATCAAATGCGCTGATCACTCCCGCGTTAAATTTATCCTGCGCGTATCTAAATGATTCTGCTGCCGCTTCAACGCTGGCCGTGCTAGCATTGTATTTGTTAAGTGCCGCCTTTGCATTGGCCGAAGCCTGGGCAATGTTTTTATAAAGATTCTGTTTAACCAGATCCTGCGAAAGTTTGGCATTAAAAGCATTCAGCTTTGCGTTTTTGATGGCCGTGTGTGTTTGTAAACCATTAAACAGGGGAATGTTGAGGGTGAACCCGATGCTTTTATTGACGTTGTTTTTAAACTGATCGCTGAACGGCGTTTTTCTTGTTACCAGTTCGGTTCGCGGTGAATAAACGGTGTCGCCCCGGTTGGTGATGCCGCTGAACTGCAGGCCTGCAAAATTTACACCGGTGATGTCCTGCGCAAGTCCTGAATAACCAGTTCCCATGCTGGCGTTAAAGCTGATAGTTGGACTGATCCTCCCGCGGCTGGCTGCCAGATTTTTTTCCGCGCTCATGATCGCATAATCTCCGCTCCTGATGCTGGGCTGCGTTTTTAAACCGGTCTCATAAATCTGATCGATGTTGTCGGAAAGCAGCGACGACTCTATCACCTCCACATTGGGCCTTACAATGTCGAAGTTGCTTGTACTGTCGAGGTTCATCAGCTGGCGGAGCGTGAGCAGGGCAATCTGGTAATTGTTATCAGCCGTGGTAACGTTTACCTCTTCGTTGGCTAATTGTGCTCTGATGTCGTATTCAACGCTTTTGGCCTGTGCGCCTGCATTCACCAGTTTCATGGTACGATCGAGCTGTTCTTTCGAAATGTTTAACTGGTTCTGTGAGATCTTCAGGATTTCCTCAGAAAAAATAACGCCGATGTAAGCGTTGGCAACATTCAGCGCAAGGTCGTACTCCTGTTGTTTCAGATTTTCAACACCGCTCAGGTAATTGTATTCGCTGGCTTTGATGTTGTTGTACTGGCTGAAGCCGCTCCAGAGCACCACGTTGCTGCTGATAAAAAAGTTCTGAGACAACACCTGGCTGTTGGCGAAAGTATTGGTAAAGCGGTCAATTGTTTTACCAACGTTGTAAACGTGCGAAGCGCCCGCGTTGAGGTTGGGAAGCGCTGATGCACGCGTTTGCCACACGTTGTTTTTATTCATTTCGTTGTTCAGCGCAGCTTGTTTAAGACTGATGTTGTTTTTGCGGGCGTAATCAATACACTCCTGCAAAGTCCATTTAACCTGACTTTTACCTGAAAAACAAATAATGACGAAAAATAGGATGAGCTTTTTCATTGGAAAATAAGTTTAAAATTAAAGAATTAATTCCCCCGGAAG
>CAZFCR010000067.1:0-2891 GCA_964517305.1 uncultured Akkermansia sp. | reverse complement strand
GGCACAGGAGCAAATCTTATTTTAACGGTGAAATTCGGTTATGTTACACGTTTTCTGCCGGTTTGGCGGCAGCTGTGCTAATGTCGCGGGCACGTTGTTTTCTGCGGTGAAGGCCAAATACGATCAGCAGGAAAGTAACACCGCTCATCACTACGGTGAGCAGGCTGTAAGTTGGAACAGTGAAATAATAAGTGAGCAATGAAGCACCGATGGTAAAGAACGAAAAAATATAAATGATGATCACGGTTTTTGCGTGACTGTAATTGCAGTCGAGCAATTTGTGATGAATGTGGTTCCGGTCTGCTGTAAAAGGACTCTGACCTTTGAGCGCCCTGATCACAAAAGCACGCAGCGTATCCATCAAAGGGTAGGCCAGAGCGGAAATGGCAAACACAGGTTTGCTGACATGCATCCAGAAAGCGTCCAGCTGACCGATCGGAAACTCAATCATCTTGATGGCCATCACACAAATAAACATGCCGATCACCAGCGAACCCGAATCGCCCATGAACAGTTTTGCAGGTGAAAAATTAAAGATCAGAAATCCTGCCAGTGACCCGGCCAACGCGAAAGATAAAGCGGCATAAGGAAATTCCTGAGCGTATACGAACCAGGTGCCGAAGGCGCAGCTGCTGATAAAACCAATGCCGGCGGCAAGTCCGTCAACCCCGTCAATAAGGTTAAAAGCATTTACAACCACAACATAAGTAAAGATGGAAATGAACACACTGCCCCAGTATGGTATTTCAGAAACACCAAAAATACCGTGAAGTCCCGTGATGCGGATGTCGGCCATGAGCACGAGCATGAGTGCCACCACAATGTGCGCGAATAATTTTTTCACTGGCGCCGTGCCAATGATATCATCCTTTACACCAACAAAAAACAAAATCAGACTGGTGGCAATCACAAGTTTAAATTCTGTCACCGACTGGTAAATGCTGTTAAAGTCAACGCGACCATCAATGTTATACCACACCGCGTACGCAAACACCGTTCCCGCGTAAATAATAATACCGCCAATGGTCGGAACTGATCGTTTGTGGATCTTCCTTTCTTCGCTTGGTGCGTCGATGAGGCGCTTCAGCACAGCCACTTTGATAAGAGCGGGTGTGGAATACAGTACCACAATAAAAGCCGTTAAAAAAACAAGTATAAGCGCTGCCATCAGAAGTCGTAGTACAAATTATAAATGCTGGTTCTTAAGGCCAGATAGATATAGTTTGTTTCATTATTTAATGAGGTAAAGTAACGAAAATTTTGTTTTCTGTAGTTGACTCCTGCCGAGATATTTAAATTGTAAGAGGGATTGATAAGGTAACCTAAACTTCCGTTAACATTGGTAACATGCTGATCCATCGCCTTGTTGTTATCTTCAAATTGCCTTTCCCTGAAACCTGTTCTGATGTTTAAAAAAAATCTTTTGTACCTGTAATCGGCAAACAGCAGCAGTTCGTTGCCCGCGCCGGGCGTGTAGGCAAGATGCTGGTTGTAATGAAAGTAAGCCTGTGATGTTTCATTCACGGGACTGGAATAGCTGTTTTCGGCTACGCGGTTGAGTTCACATTGAAAAGATAAATTTTTGATCCCGAATACATCGTAATAATTGATGCCGGCCTGATAACCCCATAAATTGTCAGTCGCGCCGGCATATACGCGGTCGGCCATCAGCTGCCCGTATACATTCAGCGTCTTCAGCAGTCTTATCTTAAGATCGGCACCTGCCACTATGTTGTTGCGGTGGTTAAGTCCGTACGTAAACAAATTTGAATAAATAAGCGGGTTAAAAAACTGCCAGCCCAGGTGCTGTCTGTTTTTATCATCGCCGGCCCGCCATATCAGACCCTGAAAAAACGAAACATTGATCCGTTTACTGAGGTTCACGCTCAGGTATTGAAAAGCGGCTGATTTTTTCTGGTAAAGTCTTTCGGTATTGGCACTGATCACTTTCGAGGCCTGAACCAGATTCATTAAGGAAGCGTAAATATTGGTGTATTGCACACGGCCTTTGAACCATTGCTGGCTGAGCCGCACGTAAGGATAATTAAAAGCATTGTCGCTCAGCAGCAATGAACGGTAACCATGGCCGATTTTTTGTTTGCCATGTCCGGCCTGCAGGTTCACATTTTTAAAGAGCTGCACCGAAAAAAATCCTGAAGAAAATGCGTAATCGTAACCCGTTTTTTTAAATGTTTTCCACCCGCCCTGACCGGGAACTACTTTGCTGATTCTCGTCTGATCTGCAATATATCCCGGAAAAACAGACTGATTTTCGGCAAGCAGTGTTTCAAAATAAAACCGATCGCCGATGGTGCCGCTGCCGATAAAACCGCGTGTGTTGGTGTAAGCTCCGGCACGCAGACTGTCGGCAAAGTCTCGCCCCGCCTGGAGGTTGAGCAGCGGATCCAAGGTAATGCTGAAGTTTTTTTTCTTTGATCCTGCATGTATCAGGTGATCATAAAAAATAACATTCACTCCGGGATCGTCTTTTACATATTTAAATACACGGTGACTGTCTGACACATGCCTGTATTTGTCCGAAAAAAAAGGGATGTAAGGCTGAACAGAGGTGTGAAGCGAACTGTCTGCGGCGGCCAGCTGTTTTTGCGTGAGCTGCGAAAAATTAAATTCGGATGGAAGGTTATAAAACTGCCCGTAAGCGCTTTGTAAAAGCAGAAAAAAAAAGGCAGGGAAAATATTTTTTTTTGGGGGCAAATGTTTTTAGTGTTTTTGGATTACCAGACTTTTACGTTTTCCTTTTTCCTGAAATCCTCATAAACCAGTCTGATGCCTTCTTCCAGATCAATGGTGTGTTTCCAGCCCAGGCTGTGAAGGTAACTTACGTCCATCAGTTTTCTTGGTGTGCCGTCGGGTTTATTAAGATCGTGTTT
>CAZFCR010000066.1:0-12036 GCA_964517305.1 uncultured Akkermansia sp. | reverse complement strand
TAATAAAAACATTAGTTATAAAAAAAGGCCGCCTCACTTTTGAGACAGCCTCCTTTTGGTTCATAACCTAACTCCTTCAGTTCAGATTTGAAGTTTTCAATTCCCATAACTATGAAACTGTCATCGGTCCGTTGTGAATTGAAATGAACTTCTGTCCTTCATGAACATGGATTACTTCATCTCCCTTACCCTCGTAAGAGTGTGTTGCATCTCCTGTTATCCATTTTAGATAATGGCTTGCCGTATCAATACCTGCTATAGCCATTATCTGGTTTGGAGTTAGCGTTTTTTCAGTTGTCGTCTTAGGATCGCCATCCACGAAGAATGTTATGGGGTGTTTCTTTTCACCACTGTTCTCTTTTGCCATTTTATTGGTTTTTTAGAGATTAATAAAACTTGAATTGTTTGGCTTTTCGGAACTATTGAGCCATTACAATAGCCAGGAACAGCAATCTGATTGATGAACACCGCTGTGCACAGTGTGGGAAAGACTTTCGGGAAGAATTTGATTATTATTTACAAAGTATGTACCTTTGCATAACTATTGATACGGGTTGCCGCCCTTCACTAGTTCTTACGAACAACGATCAAGTCTAAGCCAGGTCTAACCACCTGGTTTTTTTATTTTTTATGTCAACTCATCTATAATTTTAATGTTTTATTATAATTCCACGCTCACGGCATGTTAATTGTAGACAAATATAGTATAATCTATTGTCCTTGTCAACTAAATGTATTATATTTGCTTAGATAGATATTAACAGAGTGTTATTAACTTTTTCACTATGTCAACCACTGATGTCTATCGAAATACCCATTTTTACCAAATATTGAAATTTGTTAACCCATGAAAAACTTCTCAGAACGGCTTAAAGCCGCCAGAAAAATGCGGGGCTGGTCCCTGCAGGAACTTGCTGATAAGATGGGGAATGTTACAAAACAAGCCCTGAACAAGTATGAATCAGGCACAATGAAACCATCTCAAGACATTCTTCTGCGCATGTGTACTGTACTTGAACTCTCTGCCGATTATTTTAATAGAGAAACTAATATCACACTACAGGAGGTTAGTTTTCGTAAGTTAACCAAACTCTCAGTGAAGGATCAAGAATCGATCAAATCACGTACACTTGATTTTGTTGAACGTTATTTAGAGTTGGAAGATTTGCTTGGTATCGAAAGCGGTTTCAGTGAGCAGGAACTGCGACACTTGCCTGTAAATGATTATAAAATTGATATTGAGTCAGCCGCTGAAAAGGTCCGTAGTAAATGGAGGCTAGGTGATGATCCTTTGTACAATGTAATAGAACTTTTGGAAGATCATGAAATAAAGGTCTTCGAGGTTGACGCAGATCACGCATTTTCGGGAATGTCCACATGGATCAACGATAATATTCCTGTAATTGTTTTAAATAATAATCCTGACATTCCATTGGATCGCAAAAGGTTTACTGCGCTTCACGAATTAGCCCATTTACTGTTAGAAATATCGCAGTATACAGATAAAGAACAGGAAAGATTTTGCCACATGTTCGCTGGTGCATTGCTTATTCCAGCTCGTAAATTAAAGGCAGAGGTAGGTAGTGAGCGCAGAGATCGAATATTTTTTAATGAATTGGCTCAATTAAAAAAGCAATACGGCATATCGATTCAGGCTTTATTATTCAGATTAAATTTCTGCAATATCATCACTGATTCATATTTAAAATTTATGATGATGCAGTATAGTCGTTTGGGTTACAAAAGTCATGAGCACGTCGATTACAATGGTGATGAAAGATCTCATCGATTCCTTCAATTAGTATTAAGAGGCGTTGCGATGGAGATTATCAGCACATCGAAGGCTGCTGCTTTGCAAAATCAGAAACTTTCTGAGTTTCGTGCTCAGTTAACATGATCCTTTATGCGGCTTGCAATTACCGATGCTAACATATTTATAGACCTGTTCTATTTAAAAATCACTGATTTTCTTTTTAGGATAAACTGTGAAGTCCATACTACCCACCAAGTAATACTTGAATTGGAAGAGCAGCATCAAGAGGAATTAAAAGCGATGAAGGATTCTGGACTGCTTAATATTCAAACCGTAGAGGTTGAGGATATTAACAATAGTAAAGATCTTCATGCAGCGAAAGGACTATCAATGAGCGATAAATCGGTATTGTTATTGGCAGACAAAATAAACGGCATGGTCCTTTCGGGAGACGACCTCGTTCGCAAAACTTGCAAACGAATCAAAATTGAAGTACACGGCATTCTGTGGCTGATAGATCAGTTTGTTCAAAATGCGCTGATAACTAATGCGGATGCCTGTGCAGCTTTAAAAGACCTGATGGATTACAACAAACGATTACCACGCCTTGATTGTAAACGATATGTAGAAGATCGGTGGGAAGGATCTCTCGAATCCTAAAGTGGGCTTAACGACACAATCTGTTTAAGAAACATCGCTGGAATAAACATGAAGAAATAAATCTATTGCTGGGAGTGATATAGCATATAGACTTATCTTTTCGGGGAGGTTTTCCAAGGGAGGTTTCGGTGAATTTCGGCTAACCCGGAAAGTTTTTGTTAGCGCAGCTTAAATCTGCCCGAGAAGTTTATTCCGATCGGGCATGTCCGTTAATTTGTTTTCAGGAGAAAACTTTTAAATAGTTTTTTTAGCTTCGTCCTGCTTTACATGAAAGATATCAAAAACATCATCTTCGATCTTGGCGGGGTTATCATTAATCTTGATATTCCAAAAACCATTGCAGAGTTCAACAGGCTCAGCGATGTGCCTTTTGAAGAGATCTATACACAGGCCCAGCAAAGTGAAATTTTTAACCAGTTTGATAAAGGCCTCATCAGTGACTTTGAGTTTTTTAATAAACTAAAAGGGGAACTGCGTTACCAGGGAAAAGACGAAGCCTTATTAAAAGCCTGGAATGCCATGTTGCTGGATGTGCCGGCTCACAGGCTCGATCTGCTTGTGCAATTAAAACCATTGTACAAAACTTTTTTGCTCAGCAATACCAACAAAACGCACATCACGGCATTTGAAGCCGAATTATACCAGCGTCATGGGGTGAAAGATTTCAGCGATTATTTTGAAGAGGTTTTTTATTCCTGCAGGATGAGCATGCGTAAACCGGATGCGGAGATCTTTCAGCATGTGCTTACCAAACACAATCTGGTTCCCGAACAAACTATTTTTATTGATGATTCCATTCAGCACGTGAAAGGCGCAGGACAATGCGGCATCCGTTCGTACCTTCTGCCGCAGGGAATGGAAGTAAAGGAGCTGTTGAAGGAGCTTAAGCTTTTATAAACTGCAGCACCGCGTTAAAAAATTCTGTGGGTTTTTCGGCATGTACCCAGTGGCCCGCGCCGCTGATGGTTTCCACACTCAAATGCGGAAAACGTTTCCTGAAATCTTCAAGATCCTGCTCTGAAATGTAGTTCGACCGTTCACCACGCACGACCAGCGCTGGCGTACTGCTTTCAAAAGGTGGAACGGCCATGCTCACATTATCATAATTATCAGAGATCACCTTCAGGTTAAAACGCCAGGCCATCCTGTTCTCTTCTGTGTCTTTCCAATAAATGTTTTTAAGCAAAAATTGTTTGGTGCCAAAGTCTTTGATGTGTTCGTTCATCACTGCCTCGGCTTCTTTCCTGGTTTTTACCTCGTCGAAATTCACCGCGTGCAGGGCTTTCAAAACATCGGTATGGTGCGCAGGATAACTGCGGGCGGCAATGTCGGCAACAATAATTTTACCGGCCACACCAGGAAACATTTTTTCGAAAAACATCACGGTTTTGCCACCCATGCTGTGTCCGAGCAGAATCGGTTGTTCAAGATCGTGTTCATCAATGAATTCTTTCAGATCCTGGGCCATGGCTTCGTAGGTCCATACATCATCGTGCGGCGAGAGGCCGTGGTTACGCTGGTCGATGGTAAATACGCGGAGGTCTTCGCCGGCAAAGTTTTTAGCCAATGTGTTCCAGTTGTCGCTTTGCCCGAACAAACCGTGAAGTATGATGAGTGGCTGACCCGCCCCGAATTCCCTGTATGCTAATTTCATTGTTTTTAGTTTAATTGTCGCAGGTACATCTGCACGGTGTTTTCAAGGCCGTAATACAAAGCATCGCTGATGAGGGCATGACCGATGGATACTTCAAGCAAACCTGGTACCTGTTCTTTAAAGAATTTTAAATTATCGAGGCTCAGGTCGTGACCGGCGTTGATACCAAGTTCTAATTGCATGGCTTTTTCAGCGGCGAGACGGAAAGGCGTCACGGCTTTGTCGCGATCAACTTTATAATGTTTCGCGTAAGCTTCGGTGTACAGTTCAATCCTGTCGGTACCGGTTTTTTTCGCGCCTTCGATCATCTCAATAACGGGATCAACAAAGATGGATGTACGGATGTTGTGTGATTTGAAAAGCGAAATAATTTCGATCAGGTAATCTTTGTGTTTGATGGTATCCCAGCCATGATCGCTTGTGAGCTGCCCTTCACTGTCAGGCACCAGGGTTACCTGCGCGGGTTTTGTCTGTAAAACAAGGTCCACAAATTTTTTTTCACGCGGATTGCCTTCAATATTAAATTCCGTTTTTAGTAAGGGTTTTAACTGATGTACATCGCTGTAACGGATGTGCCGTTCATCGGGCCTGGGATGCACGGTAATGCCTTCAGCGCCGAAACGTTCGAGGTCGAGCGCCGCCCTGATGACGTCGGGTGTATTGCCTCCCCGCGCGTTGCGCAAAGTGGCTATTTTATTGATGTTGACGCTGAGTTTGGCCATTGTTAAACAAACAAAATTTTAATTTGTTCTCAAAGGTAAAGCTAATTAATTTACTACTTTTGAAAAAATTAAATGTTAGCAGGCGACTTAATAACCGAGGAGATCCCTCCTCTGAAAGTGACCGATACAGTTGAGCTTGCGCTCGACTGGATGGAACAATTCAAAGTGTCGCACCTGCCTGTGGTCAACAACCGCGAACTGATCGGCTTAGTTACTGAAACCGATCTGCTCGATTACGAAAGACCGGATGAACAGATCAATGTAAGCAAACTCCAGATGCTGAAGCCATCTGTACACCATTACCAGCACACGTACGATCTCGTGCGCATCATGACCAGTATGAATCTCACGCTGGTGCCTATTCTTGATGAGAATGAAATGTACAAGGGTTGTGTAACTTTAAAAGGACTCGTATCCAATCTCAGCCAGATGATCTCGGTGCAGAATCCTGGTGGCGTGATCGTGCTGGAGATGAACCAGAACGATTATTCGGTCACCCAGATCGGCAACATCGTTGAATCTAACGACGCCAAGATCCTGAGCCTGCATGTGTCTTCGCATCCCGACAGTACCAAGATGGAGGTGACCATCAAAGTGAACCGCGAAAACCTTTCGGGCATCATCCAGACTTTTAACCGTTACAATTATTCAATCAAGGCAACATACAACCACGCTGATTACAGCAACGGCCTCGATGACCGTCTCAACGAGTTCCTGCACTTCCTGAATATTTAAGCTTTAATTTTTTCCGCGAAATCGTTTGGCGTCATGGCGTCGTCAACGTGATAATCCCCGATGCGTGTACGCCTTAACGCGGTGAGATGCGCGCCGCTGTTAAGCGCCAGACCAAAGTCGCGGGCCATACTTCTGATATAGGTGCCTTTGCTGCACACGATCCTGAAATCCACTTCCGGCATTCTGATGGCCGTGATCTCAAACTCTTTAATGGTGATCTCGCGTGATTTCATCTCTGTTTCTTCGCCGGCCCTCGCGAGTTCATAAGCCCTGCGACCGTTGATCATCACCGCGCTGAAGATGGGTGGCACCTGTTGAATGACGCCCGTAAAATCAACCGCTGTTTTTTTGATCATGTCTTCGGTGATGTGTTCAGTTGGAAAGGTTTTATCTACAGGTTTTTCAAGATCAAAACAAGGTGTTGTAGCGCCCAGCAGAAATGTGCCGGTGTATTCTTTTTCAAGGCCCATCAGCGTATCGATGGTCTTTGTTTTTTTTCCAGTACAAACAATGAGTAAACCCGTGGCGAGTGGATCAAGCGTGCCGGCATGTCCCACGCGTGCTTTGGTTTTTACGCCGTCCACCATCAGCGAAGGATGTTTTTTTAAAGCGTGTTTGATCTTGTTCACAGCCTGGAAACTGCTCCAGGTATAGGGTTTATCGATAAGGATCACCTCACCGGTATAAAAGTTAAAGTCCATTTTAAATTAAAACACTTCGCGTGCCACAGCTTTAGTGGCTTCAGAAGCGCCCATGGTATAAAAGTGCAGACAGGGCACATTGGCTTTCATCAGCTCTTTGCTCTGCTGAATGCACCATTCAATGCCCACCTGTCTGATTTGTTTGTCATCGGTACATTTTTCGAGCTCTTCGTAAAAAGGCTGCGGAATGTCGATGTGAAAGATCTTGGGTAAAGTGGTGATCTGTTTGCGGCCGCTCAGGATCTTGAGTCCCGGGATGATCGGCACGTTGATGTCGTTCTTGCGGCACAGCTCAACAAAATCAAAATATTTTTTATTGTCGAAGAACATCTGTGTCACAATGTACTCAGCGCCCGCATCCACCTTGGCTTTCAGATATTTTAAATCGCTGGTCATGTTGGGCGCTTCAAAATGTTTTTCAGGATAACCCGCAATGCCAATGCAAAAATCGGTAGGTGCCGCGTTTTTCATTTCATCATCGAGGTAATTGGCTTTGTTCATTTCGTTGATCTGTTTTACAAGATCAAGGGCGTAATGGTGACCATTCGGTTCAGGCACAAAAGAACTTTCAGTTTTGATGCTGTCGCCTCGCAGGGCCAGAACGTTATCAATGCCAAGGAATTGCAGATCGATGAGGGCGTTCTCTGTTTCTTCTTTTGTAAAACCGCCGCAGATGATGTGAGGCACCGCTTCCACATCGTATTTATTCATAATGGCCGCGCAGATGCCAACAGTTCCTGGTCGTTTGCGGATGCTTACTTTTTCGAGGTAGCCGCCCTCGCGTTTTTTGTAAAGGTATTCTTCGCGGTGATAGGTCACATCCACAAAAGCAGGCTTAAATTCCATTAAGGGATCAATACCGTCGTATATGCTTTGTATGCTTTTGCCTTTCAGGGGCGGAAGAATCTCGATCGAAAAAAGAGTTTTTTTACTTTCACTCAGTTTCTGCGTTAATTTCATAAAGTGTGTGGGGTGATAATTCTGATGTATTGGCTTATTGCTGGTTGACCGAAATGATCTGTTTGATCTCGGGAACGGCCCGCCTGATGGTTTCCTCAATACCGCTGCGCATGGTCATGTGGCTCATGTTGCAGGTTTTGCAGGCGCCTTTCAGTTCCAGCATGAGCACCTGTTCTGATGTGATCTCAACAACTTCCACGTTGCCGCCATCCGCCTGCAGATAAGGCCTGATGCTGTCCAACGCTTCTTCAACTTTACGGTAAATGGTATCCATCTTCTAATTTTAAGTAAAGATACGAGTTAAGGGCCATTTCACAAAGTAATGACACACTGAGCTCTTTGACACACCGGTTTTTTATCGCTCAGATTTTAAGTACTTTTGCGGGATGGAAGAACACAACCTGATTTTTGGAACGCGCGCGGTGATCGAAGCCCTGGAGGCCGGCAAGGACATTGAAAAGATCCTGCTGCAGAAAGGACTTTCAAATGAATTGTACAACCAGCTCCGCAAAGCCTTAAAGGGAAATACCGTTCCTTTCCAGTTTGTGCCGCCCGAAAAACTAAAACGTATTACAGATAAAAACCACCAGGGTGTGGTGGCTTACCTCACCGAGATCACTTATTACAATACCGAAGAGTTGCTCTCGCGTGTGTTTGAAAAAGGCCGTATTCCTTTGTTACTGATGCTGGATCGTATTACCGACGTGCGTAATTTCGGTGCCATCGCGCGTACAGCAGAATGCGCGGGGGTTGATTTTATGATCATTCCCAGCCGCGGGGCAGCACAGATCAATGGCGATGCCATTAAAACCAGTGCCGGCGCTTTGCACAGGATGAAGGTTTGCCGTGAAGACAATCTTAAACAAACACTTGAATTTTTAAAAGAGAGCGGTCTTCAGATCGTGGCCTGCCATGAAAAAACAGAAACGCTTGTATACGATGCCGATCTTTCAAAACCTACAGTGGTGATCATGGGCAGCGAAGAAAACGGCATCAGCAACGAATATTTAAAAAGAAGTGATGTGCAGGTGAAAATTCCCATGACCGGGCAGATCGCTTCATTGAATGTTTCAGTTGCAACGGGCATTGTATTGTTCGAAGCGGTGAAACAGCGTCTTAAAAACTAAGTACATTTCCTCAAAAACCCCCTGAGCGCTTTGTTCGACTGAACGGGCGATTCAAGAAATCCAAAATGCCCGTCGTGTTCAAGATAGAGCACGGTTTTATTTTTGATGAGCTGCGATTGTTCTAGTAATTGTTCCGGCGCCAGCACATTGTCGTGTTCACCAATCACCATCATCAGCGGATATTCAACCAGCCCCAGAATAATGTCTCTGCCTGGCCGGTCTTTCATGCCGTACAAAGCCGCCACAATGCCCTGTTTGGAAGTGCGGCGCGCAATAGCATTCGCAACACTGATCTCGTTTTTGAGGTATTTTAAATTTTTAGCCGCGAAAAGATTTTTGATCGTGTTTTTTGTATACAGGTTTTTACTCGTCATGGCCAGTTTTATGGCCCTCAGCCTGTCGTTCTTTTTTTCGGCTGAATCGGCATAAGCCGTGCTGTGGTAAAGACAAAGTCCTTTTAAACTGTCGGGATAAAGATCTGCAAAGGCCAGGGCTGCATAACCACCCATGCTGTGGCCAATGATAACATACCGCTTCAGTTTCAGTGAATCAAGCACCGATTTTACGCAGCGTGCCATTAACTCCATGCTGTGGGCGTAACCAATACAGGGCGTGTTGCCGTGGCCGGGAAGGTCGATGGCAATGACCCGGTAGGAGCGGGAAAGATCGGCGATGGTGCCGGCCCAGATTTCTTTGGCGCCGAGAAAACCATGCAGCAAAACCACCACGCGTCCCTTCCCCTGATCTGAGAAACTGATGGGTTCACGTTTGAAATAAGCGGTTCTGTTCATATACCGCAAAAATACCGTTATAAAAAGTTAAGAGAAAGAATATTTTCCGGTCAATACCATATTTAAGGTATGGCGGGGTGACGGCTATTTAGCTAACTTTATACTCTATGTCATCATTAGCTGAGTTGAAAAAAGGGCAGAAAGCAGTGATCAGATCTTTCACAAACGATAGTTTAAGTTCGAAGCTGATTGAAATGGGTTGTTTGCCCGGAGAAACCATTGTTCTTTCCAAAACCGCGCCCCTGGGTTGTCCCATGGCGGTGAACATTGCGGGTTATGAACTCAGCCTCCGTAAAGATGAAGCCGCTCTGGTGGTGATAGAAGTGGTAGCCTGAACATTTGTCTTCAGAAAAAAATAATCAGATCCGGGTTGCTTTGCTTGGTAATCCCAACGCGGGAAAATCCAGCCTTTTTAACGGGCTCACCGGTCTTAATCAAAAAACAGGGAATTACGCCGGTGTTACTGTTGACAGGCATGAAGGCCTGAATACATTTAATCTTGGTGATCAGCATTACCAGATCAGCGTCATTGATCTTCCGGGTGTTTATAGCCTCTATCCAAAATCGGCCGATGAGGTCATCGCCTGTCAGACCCTGCTCGATGAAAAAGAAAACATCGATGTGGTGATTGTTGTGGTGGATGCAACCAACCTGAAACGTAATCTTTTACTCGCCACCCAGCTGCTCGACCTTCGTTTTAAAACGGTGGTGGCGCTGAACATGATCGATGAGGCCGACAAACAGAACATCCGCATCAACCTTGCGGGATTATCCGAAACGCTGGGGGTTGAAGTGGTTCCTGTGGATTCGCGGCGTCAGGTGGGTTTTGATAAACTCCGCGAAGCGATTGTCAACGCAAGGGTCAGCGAAAGTATTTTTTATGATCTCAACGGTCCTGTGCTGGCCGGTGATAAAGACTACCGTTCTCATATCCACGCGCAACTTGCTGTCAGTGAAAAAACCAGCGCCCTCGAGAATGCGGATAAGATCTATCGTTTTAACATCATCAATTACCTTGTTGCGCGTTACGTAAAAAGTCCTGCCCAGCTGTCTCAGAAGGAAACGACTGCCCGCATAGACCGCGTGACCACTCACCGGGTGTTTGGATACGTGGTGCTGTTATTGGTATTGTTCCTTGTATTCCAGTTTATTTTTTACGTTTCAGAAACACCAATGACTTGGATAGAAGAAGGGTTTTTAAGTTTCGGGAACTGGGTACAGGATCTATTGCCTCCCGGAAAACTCAACGATCTTCTTGTAAACGGCGTCATTGCAGGTGTGAGCGGGGTAGTGATGTTTGTGCCGCAGATTGCTTTTCTTTTTCTTTTTATCGGTTTTCTCGAAGATTCCGGATACATGGCAAGGGCCGGATTTATTATGGACAGGGTGATGCGGCCTTTTGGTCTGAATGGCCGTTCGGTCATTCCACTCATCAGTGGCACGGCCTGCGCGGTGCCTTCGATTATGGCCACGCGTTCAATCAGTAATTTAAAAGAGCGACTGATCACCATTTTTATCCTGCCACTCATCAGTTGTTCGGCCAGGTTGCCGGTATACACGCTGCTCATTTCGGTCCTTTATCCGGATACTAAATTTCTTGGCATTTTTAACGCAAAAGGATTGGTATTGTTTCTTCTTTACATGCTCGGATTTGCGGTGACACTGATGACCGCCTGGTTTTTGAAAAAGTACGTGAAGATCAAAGAAACGTCTTTTTTTATCATGGAGTTACCGGTATACCGCTGGCCCCAGCCACGCAACATCGGCATCATGGTGTACAACAAAGTAAAGGTGTTTATCCGCGAGGCGGGCCAGATCATTCTTGCGATCTCCATTGTATTGTGGTTTCTGAGCTCACATGGTTACAGCGATCGTTTTGATGAACTGGCGAAACAGGAACAGGCGCTCAGCGCCGGAGATCAGTCTGGCAAACCTGCCGCAGATCTGCAGGAGATCCGAACCCAAAAACTCGAACATTCGTACATAGGCACACTCGGCCGTTCCATTGAGCCGGCAATTGCTCCACTGGGTTTCGACTGGAAAATAGGCATTGCCTTACTCACTTCATTCGCCGCGCGCGAAGTGTTTGTGGGTACCATGTCAACCATTTACCAGGCAGGCGATGAAGATAACACGGAGGGCATCAGGGAAAAACTGCTGAAAGAGAAGGATGAGAATGGCGCCATGCGTTATACACCGGCCGTGTGCTGGTCGCTGTTGTTGTTTTATGCGTTTGCGTTGCAGTGCATGAGCACTGTGGCCGTGGTTAAACGCGAAACAAAAAGCTGGAAATGGGTCACTGCCCAGTTCATATTTATGTTCGCTCTGGCTTATGGCAGTTCTTTTGTTGTGTTCCAGCTACTGTCTTGAACAACATTTCGTCAGGCCCCACCGGCCTAATATCCCCCCGGAGAGGGTATTTTGGTTTTCTTTTTATATTTACACTTTTACTGTCTAATTCCAAATCAAATGAAGTTTAAACTGTTTGCCACGGGGCTCGTATTAGCCATGATCTGTGGTGGCGCCTGCAATACCCATAAAAAAAATAAATCAACCGCCGTAGCCGACGAACCGGCCATTCAGCTGGATACCTTACAGATACTGGCCAACCAGCCTGAAGAAAAAGAAGTTTACAGGGAAACCAATACAAGACTCAGCGACCTGTTGCACACCAAACTTGAAGTGAGTTTTGACTGGACAAACTGCCGTTTGAATGGAAAAGCTACTTTAAAGGTTAAACCGTATTTCTACGATACCGACCGCTTGTTTCTGGATGCGCGTGGCATGGAAATAAAATCGGTGGATGTGTATGACGTTGCCAAGGTGGAAGAACCGAAAAAAGGAAACAAAACCCAGGTTGAAACAACAGAAGTATGGCACAAACTCACCAACTCTGAATATAAATACGAAAACGATTCTCTGAAGATCAGCTT
>CAZFCR010000065.1:7781-12079 GCA_964517305.1 uncultured Akkermansia sp. | reverse complement strand
CCGGCTTTCTGGTATTCAGCCACACGTTTTTCGAAAAAGTTGGTTTTGCCCTGCAACGAGATCATCTCCATAAAATCAAATGGATTTGAAGCGTTGTAGAACTTATTGCATCCAAGGGATACAAGCAGGCGGTCGGCACAGAATTCAATGTACTGGCACATCAGGTCGGAGTTCATGCCGATCAGTTTTACCGGGATGGCTTCTACCACAAATTTTTTCTCAATGCCTACCGCATCGGTAATGATCTGGGTAACCTGTTCTTTTGGTAATTTGTTTTGAATGTGTTCGGCGTATAACAAACAGGCAAAGTCGCAGTGCAGACCTTCGTCGCGGCTGATTAGCTCGTTGCTGAAGGTAAGACCCGGCATGAGGCCACGTTTTTTAAGCCAGAAGATGGAGCAGAAAGAGCCTGAGAAAAAGATGCCTTCTACCGCTGCAAACGCGATGAGACGTTCTGCAAAACTGCCGTTGTTGATCCAGCGGATGGCCCACTGCGCTTTTTCACCTACCGCGGGAACTGTGTCTACAGCATGAAGCAGGTGGTCTTTTTCAGCGGGATCCTTGATATAGGTATCAATTAAAAGGGAATAGGTTTCAGAATGTATGTTTTCCATCATTACCTGGAAGCCGTAAAAACAACGGGCTTCAGGGTACTGTACTTCGTTGAGGAAGTTGATGGCCAGGTTTTCGTTAACAATGCCGTCGCTGGCCGCAAAAAACGCCAGTACGTGTTTGATGAAGTGTTTCTCGTTATCGTTTAATTTGTTATCCCAATCGGTGATGTCAGACGCAAGATCAATTTCCTCGGCAGTCCAGAAACTGGCTTCTGCTTTTTTATAGAACTCCCAGATGTCTTTATACTTGATAGGGAAGAGGACGAATCTGTCCTTGTTTTCAACGAGTATTGGTTCTGTCATATTTAAAGTACTATTTGGTTAATTGTTTACTGTACGAGTATCGCTATTGCAAATAAATGCAAAAATCCAGGCAAGGCACCGATAAATGAATTAACACGCCGGGCGAGTTTTAAACAGGAAAATTCAGGTGTTCCAACGCCTTTTTTTTAAGCGGGTTGATTTACAAGCAGGTAATAAATTTCGAAAAGTATATGCCCAAACTGGTTGCGGTATTCGAAATTGTTTTTATGTAGAAGAAAGGCGTTTTGCCCGCCAAAAAAGGAAATTAATCGCTAAGAGCTCATTTTTAATGGCTTATAAAGGCTTTTTTAGCGTTAAAATTTGGATATATGGCTAAAAAGTGCAACTTTTAGGCACGCCCTCCCGTTAAAAAAAGGACTAAACCTTTAAAATGTCTGAGAAAGAGTTAATAGACCTGATTCAACAACACGACCCGGCAGCCAAAAAACTGGTATTCGAAAGTTTTTACAGCAGGCTGGCGGCCATCTCTGCGCGGTATTGCAAAAATCAGACTCAGGCAGAGGAATTTTTAAACACAGGGTTTCACAATTGTTTCACAAAATTGTCTTCGGCGCGGGATCTCCACCACGAGACTTTTTCTGCCGCGCTTACCAAAGAGTTCATCAAAGAAGCCATAGCTTTTATCAAAAATATCAGGAGCGAATATTACGTGTCGAGCACTGTGTACGCCACCGAACCTCAAACCAAAAACTACGACCTTTTTCACGACAATGAAAAAATAGATTTCCGTTCGGTTGATGATGCCGTGCTCCTTAAAGCCGTTCAGCAACTGGTTCCTGCCCAGCGCCTCGTATTTAACCTGCATGTGATTGAAGGATACAACCTTGATGAGGTTGCAGAATTACTTGAAGCCAGTGCGCCCACAGTAAAAAGCAATCTTGAAAAAGCAAGATTCAACGTACAGAAAAACATTGAAAAAAGTTTAAAAAGCATAAAGCCATGAGTCAACCATTTACCTACGCGCTGGATGAACAGTTGTTGCGCACCCAATTACAATCGCTGCAGGTCGCTTATAAAGAGGATGCCTGGCATAAATTTGAAGCATATTCCAACGCACAGGCCGTTCCGGTCGAAACCGGCGCGCTGCAGAGGCTGAGTCTCCGGTTTAACCGCCAGCTTGTTCTGCCCGTGGCTTTTGGCAGCGTGGTGCTTATTTTCTCATTGTTGTTGTTCAATTTTGTAAGCATCAAAGATCCGCAACGCGCCGATGTGGAGAGCAGCCCTGTCAGCCATCCGGTGGTGCCGGCGCCTGATCAAAGCCAGCAGATTATTCCGGGGCCGGAACCTGTTCAGCATAATGATTTTAAAACCGTTGTAAAAAGTTCAGAGGCTGTAAAAACAACCGAGCCATCCATTCAAAAAGAAACTGAATCAGCAGAAAAACAAGCGGACACTGCGCCTGAACTGGCCAGCGCTGCCGTTGCCGATGAGAGTGCTATCTCTGCGGAAGACTCGGCGAAAAAACGCCGCAGGCGCATCAGGCACGCTCAAACACTCGAAGAGATCCGTCCAACCATGGTTACCGAAGACCTGGAGCCTGAGATCCGTCCCAATTAAATAAGCCTGACTTTTCCCTTTTTTTGGCATCGTTACGCCGCGATTGTGCTTAAATTTACAGCACATGCGCGACATTCAAACCAAAGCCGATATCGAACTTCTTGTAAATTCTTTTTATTCAAAATTATTGCTTGAAGAAGAACTCGCGCCTGTGTTCCGGAATATCAACATGGAGCAACACATCCCTCACATCGTTCATTTCTGGAGTTTTGTATTGCTCGACGAAGAAGGATACAAAACCAATGTGTTCGACAAACACCTGTCGCTGCCGATACAGCCTCACTTTTTTGATACCTGGCTCAGAATTTTCCTGCTCACGGTCAACGAATTGTTTTCCGGCGAGATCGCTGACATGGCCAAGACCCGCGCCACCAGCCTCACCTATACTTTTAAGAGCAAGTGGGAGAAGATCCGCGGCCATTGACCGGCTTGTACCCTCGTGTGATAATTCTTATTTTTGCGGCCATCTATGGCAACACCAACACACGATCCGTTTATCAATTCTGCCGCTTTTGCTGAAACTGCTGATCAGAAAGATCCGATGCGGAAATACAGACAACGTTTTTTATTTCCACAACACGAAGGAAAAGACGTGGTGTATTTTACCGGCAATTCACTCGGTTTGCAACCTGTAACAACACAAAGTTATATTCAGCAGGAGCTTGACGACTGGGCACGCTTTGGTGTGGAAGGGCATTTTCTTGCGCGTAACCCCTGGCTTTCTTATCACGAGCTGCTGACCGATAAAATGGCCCGCATCGTTGGCGCGCAGCCAGAAGAAACCATCATGATGAACCAGCTGACCGTTAACCTGCACCTCCTGATGGTGTCGTTTTACCGGCCAACGCCTAAACGTTTTAAGATCCTTTGCGAAGCAAAAGCTTTTCCAAGCGACCAATATGCGTTGCAATCACAAATCAATTTCCACGGGTACAAAACACAGCACGCGCTTGTTGAGGTGGCACCGCGTGAAGGAGAATACCACATCCGTGAAGAAGACATTCTCTCGGCCATTGAGGCAAACAAAGATGAACTCGCCCTGGTAATGATTGGTGGTGTGAACTATTTCACAGGCCAGGTCTTCGACATGAAAAAGATTACAGAAGCGGCACACGGGGTTGGCGCTCTCGCCGGATTCGACCTGGCACATGCCGCGGGTAACATTGAGCTTAAACTGCATGACTGGGGGGTTGACTTTGCCGCCTGGTGCAGTTACAAATATCTCAACAGTGGTCCGGGCAGCGTGGCCGGCGCTTTTGTGCACGAAAAACATTTAAAAAACACCCGCCTGCCTATTTTCGCGGGTTGGTGGGGACATGATAAAAAAACAAGGTTTTTGATGGACAGCCAGTTTGTGCCCATGGAAACAGCGGAGCGCTGGCAACTGAGTAATGCGCCGGTGTTCAGCATGGCTGCCTGCAGGGCCAGCCTCGATATTTTTGACGAGGCAGGAATGGACGCGCTCGTAAAAAAAAGCGAACAACTCACCGCTTACCTTGAGTTTGTTGTGAATGAAGTGAACAAGTCAAAAAACAATTGTCTTCAGATTATTACCCCGCCAGAGCACAGAGGTTGCCAGATCTCGATTGTGGCCCATGGTTACGGAAAAACTTTGTACAGTGCGCTCATTAAAAACGGTGTTATTCCCGACTGGCGCGAACCCAATGTGATCCGCTGTGCAGCGGTGCCGCTTTACAATTCTTTTACTGATATCTACAGATTTGGGAGTATCCTGCAGAGTTTACTGTGAGGAGAGTGGTGGCGCACGGAGACGTGGCGCAGAGAGAAAACTTATCCAAAGAA
>CAZFCR010000065.1:0-7681 GCA_964517305.1 uncultured Akkermansia sp. | reverse complement strand
ATCTCTGTGCGCTTTGTGCAAAACTTCGTGCCCTTTGTGGTTAAAAAAGAACGAAAGTTTACATAATCTCTGCTAGAAAAAAACGTGGCGCGCAAAAAGGATGAGTCCGCAGAGAGAAAACTTAGCCAAAGAAATCTCTGTGCGCTTTGTGCAAAACTTCGTGCCCTTTGTGGTTAAAAAAGAACGAAGGTAACATACTCTATTCTTCGCAGAGATCCGAGAATTATCATTACCCGCAACACTTCGAGGTCGCTGCGCAGAGGCTGACGAAGACCGGGCGATTCGGGAAGCGTGCGCGGTAAAGTGGAACAAACAAAAAAGGCTGCCCTAATTGAGCAGCCTTTGAAATATAATCTGAGAAAATTAATTGACCTTAGCCAATGGATTCGCGAGGTTTTTTACACTCCTGATGTCCATTTTAATGCTGCCTACCAGTACATTGGCCTGCACACGCATCGGAATATGGTTTTTGTCGTCGCTGATCCATACGGTCATGTCTTCGTCTTTTTTAAATACACGGCCTTTCTGAACGATTGGCTGAAACTTCAAACATCTTACTTCTCCGAGGTCTGAATCTATCACCTCTTTGCCCACGTAACGGATCTTTAAAGGCCATACTTCTTTGTCGACAAAACAAGGCACGCTGAAAATATCACCTTCTTTGGCGTTGCTGAGGTCGAGGTTACGCGCCGAATAAAAGGCACTTACCATGTCCTGCACACCGCTTGGTACATCGTATTTTTCGTTGTTGCCAATGTCTACTTTTTTGGTGTAGTGATTAAAAACATAATCCTGGCTGAATTTATATCCACCTTCATCAACGCGGCGCACAAAATACCAGGGCAGAAGGGCGTCCTTATCCATATAGGTTTCGTAACGGTCGCGCACTTTAAAAAACCAGTCGGTGGTGCCGGTTGTATACCCGTTCCCCACAATGTGATACAGTTTTCTTCCGTTGACTTCCAGCAGGTCGGGCTTTACTTCCAGCACGGCTTCACCGGCGTTGATTAAACCGTAGTGCATGCGGTAGGTGAGAATTTCACCTGCTTTAAAGGCTACGTTCTGTTTAACCGGGAGCTGATCGCCGTTGTTGATTTCAATGATGTTTCCGCCAATGATCTGTGAACGGTCGGGCACAAAACTGGCCGAAGTCAATACTACTGCCGCTGCTATGGCGGTGGTTCTGAGGGCTATTCGCTGAAACATTTTAGTCATACCGGTTATACGCAAGTAACGTGCCGAAGGTCGGTAAATTGTCTCTAAAATTTGTTAACAAGTGCCATCAGATCCCGGCGCTGAGCGGCGAGGGCCGCGGCTTCCGGTCGGTTCAGCAGTACTCTTGCGATGCCCCTGGTTTTTAATAAAAAGGGGTGGTAATACAGGCAGAATCCACCGCAAACAGCCGAGATGACCAGAGCCGAGAGGGCCCACCAGACGTTTGGCGCCAATGCGTACACGGTTAAAAACAAACCAGCGTAAAACAATGGGAAGGTCAGCATTGAAAAACCAATAAAAAACGAAGAATAAAATTCTTTCAGTTTTACCAGCCTCCGGGTGAGCGCCTGGTTGAATAACAGAGCCGGGTAATTCACCAGCAAACCGGCCAGGTAAAAAGGACTGCCGATCAACAAAAGAAGCGCATACAACACCAGAAAGGGGAAAGATACGTCCTTGTTGCGTTCAGGGTCTATCAGGCGGTCTTTGATCTTATTTTTTTCAAGACGCTTAAAATAACTGCGGACCTCTGTTCTGAATTCTTCAACCAGTGCGGGTTGTGCTACGATTGCCTTGTTAACGGCCTCGGTGATCTCCCTGAGCACCAGGTGCTGGTGGTAAAGGGACGTATAATCGCCTCCCCGCCTGCGCACCCGGTTTTCTTTTTCAAGGCGCTCGATAAAATAAACAACTTCGTCGGCTTCGGACGAGTTGATGTGTGTGATGAGGTCGCGCATGGCGGGTTCCAGTGCCTCAAGGAATTTTTTCTGAGCTCTTGCGGGGTGTTCGCGGTACTCGGGAATAAAATCTTTTACCGCGATGGGCTCACCCACATTGTAAAGGATGGAACTTCTGAATTTAGATGGATTGGAATAATTGATACCGACAGGGATCACACAAAGATCGTCGCGCTGAATGGTATCATAGGCACCGAATACCATGCGGGCCACTCCTTTTTTTAAAGGCCTCAGTCTTCTTTCCTGAACACAAAGTCCCTCGGCGAATACAATCACTTTGGCGTTGTTTTTAAGCAGGCTATTGACCCGGCGGTACGCTTCGTCGTTTTTTTTCAGACCTTCTTTCCCCGCGTCCTGGATCCTAAAAATGGGCACAATGCCGATCTGTTCGAGCAGCCAGGCGATGATGCCGGGTTTAAACGCGTCGCCACGCGCCATGTAATGCACACGAAGCGGGTACGAAACATAGGTGATGGCGATGGGATCGGTAAAGGCGTTGGGGTGGTTCATGGCGATGATCACAGGCCCTTTAACATTCAGGCGCTGCACATTGTGGCCCTGAATGCGTTTGTAGAAAGTGGGAATAAAAAAACTTGCCCAGTATTTGATAAGGTGCCAGATCATAAATCGAATAAGCCGTAAAAATAGCTGAATTTTTCACATGGATTTTTAACATATTGTTAGTAACATTTGACGCGTTTGATGCGGCTTATCCGGCAATTTTTCGGTATATTTAAAGGATAATTTTATAAAGTAGTATTTAGATATTTATGTCAGAAGTTTCAGCAGAGAAAAAGAATTACGGAGCGGATAATATCCAGGTTTTAGAAGGTTTGGAAGCAGTAAGGAAACGCCCCGCCATGTACATTGGCGACATTGGTGTAAAAGGTCTTCATCACCTTGTATACGAAGTAGTAGATAATTCAATTGACGAGGCCCTGGCCGGTCATTGTAAAAATATAGTGGTTACCATTCTTGAGAACAATTCCATTCGGGTTAAAGACGATGGTCGTGGTATTCCAACTGGCATTCATCCAAAGCTCGGTGTAAGCGCACTGGAAGTTGTAATGACAGTTCTCCACGCCGGTGGTAAGTTTGACAAAGACACCTATAAAGTTTCCGGAGGTTTGCACGGTGTGGGTGTGAGTTGTGTAAATGCGCTTTCAGATCCGCTCATTGCTGAAGTTCACCGCGATGGTAAAATTACCAGGCAGGAGTTCAGCAAAGGTAAACCTGTTTATCCCGCCAAAGAAGTAGGCGATACCACTTACCGTGGCACCATTGTTACTTTTTCGCCCGACCTGAGCATCTTCACTACCGGCGAATACAATTATTCAACGCTGGCCAACCGCATGCGTGAACTGGCCTATCTGAACAAAGGCATCCGCATTACGCTTGAAGATGAACGTCAGCGTGACGAAAACAGTATGCCTTTTACGGAGGTTTTTTACAGCGAAGGCGGACTCAGGGAATTTGTGATGTATCTCGACGATGCAAAAGAGAAACTGATAGAAGAACCGATCTACATGGAGAACGACAAAGGAACCATTCCTGTTGAAGTGGCCATGATGTACAATAATTCATACAGCGAGAACATCCAGAGTTACGTTAACAACATCAACACGCACGAAGGCGGAACGCATCTTGCAGGTTTCAGAAGAGGTTTAACCCGCACGCTGAAATCGTATGCTGAAAAAAACGGCTTGTTGTCGAAAGTAAAATTTGAGATCAACGGCGATGACTTTCGTGAGGGTTTAACCGCGGTTATTTCGGTGAAGGTTCAGGAACCTCAGTTTGAGGGTCAGACCAAAACCAAATTAGGCAATAACGAAGCCATTGGTGCGGTTGATCAGGCCATCAGTGAGGCGCTGAACAACTACCTTGAAGAACATCCGCGACAGGCACGCACCATTGTGGATAAAGTAATACTGGCCGCTACCGCCAGGCATGCTGCGCGTAAGGCGCGCGAAATGGTACAACGCAAGAGTGTGATGAATGGTTCAGGACTTCCGGGTAAACTGGCCGATTGCGCCAGCGGTGATCCTGTTGCCTGCGAACTGTTTCTTGTAGAGGGTGACTCGGCGGGTGGAACCGCTAAACAAGGTCGTAACCGTGAATACCAGGCTATTCTGCCCCTTCGCGGAAAGATCCTGAATGTTGAAAAGGCCCTTGAATACAAGATCTATGAAAACGAAGAGATCAAAAATATTTTTACTGCCCTCGGTGTTTTCCGTGGCACAACGGAAGATCAGCGCGCGCTGAACATTGAAAAACTCCGTTACCATAAAATTGTGATCATGTGTGATGCCGATGTGGATGGTTCACACATTACCACGCTCATCCTTACTTTCCTTTTCCGCCACATGAAAGAGCTTGTTGAGAAAGGACATGTTTACATTGCAGCGCCACCGCTTTACCTTGTGAAAAAAGGAAAAGAACAAAGGTATTGCTGGAATGAAGAGCAGCGTGATCTGGCTGTGAAAGAACTTGGCGGCGAAAAAACCGACAGCGTTAACATTCAGCGTTATAAAGGTCTTGGTGAGATGAATGCCGAACAGTTATGGGAAACCACGCTGAACCCGGAATCGCGCACATTACGACTCGTTACCATCGACAGCGCCGCGGAGGCCGACAGGGTGTTCAGCATGCTGATGGGAGATGAAGTGCCACCTCGCAGGGAATTCATTGAGAAAAACGCCAAATACGCGAAGATAGACGCTTAAATTTCTGTGATGGCGGTCAAAGCAGTAACTATAGATACTTACATATCTTCATTGCCTGAGGACAGGCAGGAGGCCATTCAGAAACTGAGGCAGGTCATTAAAAAAAATCTGCCCAAAGGTTTTTCAGAGGAGATCAGTTACGGCATGATCGGTTACGTGGTGCCGCATACCTTGTATCCGAAGGGTTACCATTGTGATCCGAAACTGCCCCTGCCTTTTTTGAGTCTTGCATCGCAGAAAAATTTTGTCGCGCTGTATCACATGGGTTTGTATGCGGATGCTGAGCTGCTGGAATGGTTTACCGACGAATTTAAAAAACGTTCGAGCGCAAAACTGGATATGGGTAAATCGTGTATCCGGTTTAAAAAACCTGAGCAGATCCCTTACGAGCTCATCGGCGAACTTGCAGGTAAAATGAGTCCCGCACAATGGATCGCTTTGTATGAAAGTGCCTTTCAAAAAAAATAGACGATAAAATTTTTTACAGCACGAATGCTTACCTTAGGTGAGCATTTTTGTTTTCAGGTAAAACCATACTTGTTGCCCCGCTCGACTGGGGACTAGGCCACGCCACGCGCTGTGTGCCGCTCATCAGGCAACTACTGAAAAATGAAAACAAAGTCATTATCGGCTGCACACCGGTTAACTCCGCTTTATTCAAACGGTATTTTCCAACGCTTTTACAGGTTGAATTGCCTTCGGTAAACTTAAAATATTCAGCGTGGTTGCCGGCATGGGGCAGTGTGATGTTAAGACTTCCTTCCTTTTTGCGTCTGGTACAGCTTGAAAAAAAATGTCTGGCCGCGCTGCTTGTTTCTCACAAGGTTGAGGTGGTGATCAGTGACAACCGTTATGGCATGTTCAGCCCACAGATTCATTCGGTGTTTGTGACACATCAGCTTCAGATCAGAACGCCCTTTTTTAAACGCGTGGCCAATTACATGAACCGGCACTACATCAGTTGTTTTAACGAAGTGTGGGTGCCCGATTTTCAGGAAACAAAAAAACGTTTGTCCGGGGAACTGAGCGAACCCGAAAAAAAACCGAATACACCGGTTAAATATATCGGGCCGCTGAGCGCCCTCGATGATTCATTGCAGGTGTTGCCAGAATTCTGTGATTGTCTTTTTTTGCTTTCGGGTCCCGAACCACAACGCACCCTGCTGGAAACAGAGCTACTGAAAATATTTAGCAACACAGCCAGGAAATGCACGCTGGTGAGAGGAAAAGAGGGTGTTCCTGATCATGACGTCGGCAATAACATACGGGTGATTTGTTTAGCTGAGGGCGCTTTATTAAAAAGTCTGATCCTCGGCGCAGAGTTGATTGTATGCAGAAGCGGTTACAGCACACTGATGGATTTACATCAGCTTGGCAAACAAAACATGGTGCTTATTCCTACACCCGGACAAACCGAGCAGGAATACCTTGCGCGTTACTGGGCGCAGCGTTTTGGTGCAGAGATGTGTGCGCAGCACCGCATCAGCGATTTTTTTAAAACTCGTTAACGCCCTGTACAGTGGTGTACTTCATGGTGTATTTCACACCAGGGTTCATGTATTTGTAGGCGCTGTGACTCATGAGTGCCGCTTCGTGGAAACCGCAAAGAATGAGTTTGAGTTTGTTTTTATAGGTGTTTATATCGCCAATGGCATACACACCGGGAATGTTTGTGCTGTAGTCTTCGGTGTTTACTTCAATGGCGTTTTTATCCAGGTTAAGTCCCCAGCCTTCGATAGGGCCGAGTTTAGGACTGAGTCCGAACAGGGGAATGAGGTGTTCGGCGTGAACGCCGGTTTTTTCGCTGGTTTTTGTATTCAGTATTTCTACCTGTTCAAGGTGACCGTTGCCGGAAACAGAAGAGAGGGTAGAGTTGAGGTGCAATTTGATTTTTCCATCGGCCGCCAGTTTCATCACTTTGTTAACGCTGTCGGGTGCGCCTCTGAAACTTTCGCTGCGGTGCACGAGGGTGAGGTCGCTGCATACATCGCTCAGAAAGATGGTCCAGTCAAGCGCACTGTCACCACCACCGGCGATCACCATTTTCTGATCCCTGTATTTTTCAGGGTCAAGTATCATGTAGTTCACACCTTTACCGTTCTCAAATTTTTCAAGTCCCGGCACTTCCGGTTTGCGTGGTTCAAAACAACCGAGTCCGCCGGCGATCACTACTACTTTGGCCTGGATAATGGTACCCATGTTGGTAGTAAGCACAAAATCACGCTCATCGCGTTTCTCGAGTGATTCAACCCGTTCGCCCAGGGTAAAACCCGGTTTAAAAGGTTCGGCCTGTTTCACCAGGTTATCGATGAGTTCCTGTGCCAGTACTGAGGGATAACCAGGAATGTCGTAAATAGGTTTTTTTGGATAGATCTCTGAAAGTTGTCCGCCTGTTTGCGGCAGGTAATCCACGAGGTGGCAGCGCATTTTAAGAAGACCCGCTTCAAAAATGGCGAACAGTCCAACCGGGCCTGCCCCAACGATAACGATGTCGGTTTCGATCATTGAAAAATTTTTGCAAATGTAGTTTATTTTTATGCTACGGTGATTGTTTTAGGTGCAATTGATGGTTAAAATGCGTGAAACCTTTGTGATTTTTGTCACTTGTAGTCAAAAAACAACCAGATATGAAATAAAACTGCTGTATACGCGGAGAGGGTACTTTTATTTCAAGGTTTAAATTAAAATATCTATTTTTATAAAATTAATATTAATACTGACAATGAAAAAACAATTACTCTCGATTTTTGCCGCGCTTACAGTTGGTTCTGTGATCGCGCAACCTAGCGCAGACTGGAGCATCTCCCAGAACGCAGCCTTTACTAATACTTCTGTTGGTATCAGATTTCTTGATGCGGTTGACCAGAACGTAGTTTGGGTGACCGGATATGATGGATTTGCTCCAAACCGTAATTACAACTGGTATTCAAGGACCATTGATGGTGGTAATACATTTACTGCCGGAACCATATTTTCAGATACAAGCACTTATGTACTTTCAAACAT
>CAZFCR010000064.1:0-12083 GCA_964517305.1 uncultured Akkermansia sp. | reverse complement strand
GGTAAATTTAAACCCGCAGGAATTGCAGCTGACAATCTGAAAATTCTCCTTACTTACCGTGTGATCCTTACAGGTTAAAAACGGACTAAAATCCGCGGCGTCACAAACCGGACAATTTTTTATTAATAGCATAATTAAAGATGTTCCACGTGAAACAATTAACGTCCTAAATGAATCAGAAGGACTGAAATGTCGGAGGGGTTAATTCCGGAAATGCGACTTGCCTGACCAATTGTAGCAGGCCTGAATTTTTTAAGTTTTTCTTTCGCTTCTGTTCCGAGTCCGCCAACGGTATCAAAATTAAACTCAGGTTTAATGATCAGATCCTCTAAACGTTTTA
This sequence comes from uncultured Akkermansia sp., assembly GCA_964517305.1. Lineage (GTDB taxonomy): Bacteria > Bacteroidota > Bacteroidia > B-17B0 > Aurantibacillaceae > Aurantibacillus. The sequence continues at coordinate 11,743 of CAZFCR010000064.1, read as the reverse complement.
GCTTATCGGCATTCTCTTTTTCTCTTTCAATGTAGCCCTCGTACTTCATCAGAATCTCAGCCTGTTCAATTGTTTCCTTATTAAATTGCGAACAATAAGCTGCCAGATCCTGATCGGTTCTGATCATATCAAAAATACCTATGTTGGGGCGTGATAATACATTGTTGTACCTGGTTTTCTGACTCAGACTCGCCGAACCAATTGACTCGAGGAAAGGATTTAATATCGAAGGTTCTCCGCTAGTATTCTTAAAATATGAGATGATCTGATTGTATTGATTCACCTTATGATTGACTTTTTCAAACCTATTTGCATCTGCAAGACCAATGGCGTGTGAAAGAGGAGTTAACCTGACATCGGCATTGTCTTGTCGCAACAATAAACGGTACTCAGCCCTGGAAGTAAACATCCTGTATGGCTCTTCAGTACCTTTAGTCACCAGATCATCAATCAGCACGCCTATATAAGCTTCGTACCGGTGCAAAACAAAAGGATTCTTCTCATTAATTTTCAGGTGCGCATTGATACCTGCCATTAAACCCTGGCTGGCCGCTTCTTCGTAACCAGTAGTACCATTGATCTGACCCGCAAAATACAGATTTTCTACCAGCTGTGTTTCTAAAGTCAACCTTAATTGAGTAGGGGGGAAAAAATCGTATTCAATGGCGTAACCGGGTCTGAACATTTTAGCTTTCTCAAGACCAGGAATCAAACGCAAAGCTTTCATCTGCACATCTTCAGGTAATGAGGAAGAAAAACCATTCAGGTAAATTTCAACTGTATTCCAGCCTTCAGGTTCTACAAACAACTGATGTCGTTCTCTTTCGCTGAATCTGGTAATTTTATCTTCTATGCTCGGGCAATACCTCGGACCCAGTCCCTGAATCCTCCCCTGGAACATAGGTGATTTTTCGAAACCGGTTTTTAAAATATCGTGAACATTCTGGTTCGTATAGGTCACATGACACGGCACCTGCTTTTTTGGATTTTCACCCATAAACGGGGAAGTCCCCTCCAGATAGCTGAACTTATCAATAATTTCATCGCCATCCTGTTTTTCCATCCGTGAATAATCCAGCGAACGGCCATCAATCCGAGGAGGTGTTCCCGTTTTCATCCGGCCACTTTCAAATCCTATTTGGACTAATTGTTCCGTTATTCCGTAACTGGCGCTTTCTCCCGTTCGGCCGCCACCCAATTGTTTTTCTCCAATATGGATGATGCCGTTAAGAAAAGTGCCGTTAGTGAGGATCACGGCTTTGGCTTTAAAGGAAATTCCCATTCCCGTGATCACGCCTTCTACCCGTTTACCATCTCTACTGACAATGAGCTGACGAACCATATCCTGCCAGAAATCTACATGACTGGTCTGTTCAAGCATTTCGCGCCACAGTGAAGCAAACAACATTCTGTCGTTTTGCGTACGCGGACTCCACATAGCGGGACCTTTGCTCCGGTTTAACATCCGGAACTGGATGGCGCTTTTATCTGAAACAATTCCGCTGTATCCTCCGAGCGCGTCTATTTCACGAACGATCTGCCCTTTTGCAATTCCACCCATGGCCGGATTACAACTCATTTGTGCAATCGTTTGCATGTTCATGGTAATCAGCAATACCCTGGAACCCATGTTGGCAGCGGCAGCAGCGGCTTCACATCCGGCATGACCGGCGCCCACAACAATTATATCGTAATTATTTTCCAATGAAAAAAGTCTACAAAGATAAGGATAATTCCCCCTGGTGCGGAGAAAGCGAAAAAAGGCCGGAGCCTTTTATTGTTTTTTAGAATACGTTTGTTACTTAGGGGATACTGTCTTCCAGTTTTTCGAGTTTCTCATCAGAGTACTCTCCGCTTACAGATTCAATAATTTTACCATCCTTATCTACCACAAAAAAATAAGGGGTCTTTGCATTGGTGACACCAAGCGCTTTCTGTAAATTTTTAATATCCGTTTTTTCAGTATCTACTATATAAGGCCAGAACTCCTTATCGGTGCCGCTTTTAAATTCATCCGCTATTTTTTTAAAACCATTGATCATTGGAATGAACAAAAAATTAACGTCGTGGAAATCTGACATATCAAAATTACCCGCCTTTTTCTGCTTCGGAATAAAGGTCTCGTACATCGGATTGAGCCATTTTTTAAGTTCATCCTCTGCATCGCGGTGAAAAGCAATGGCAATCACTGAATGTTTGTTGTTTTTTACAGGAATACTTACTGTTTTATTATCCAGCGTAATTCCTTTCACCGGAGGGAACACACCGGTTTGCGCAACGATACTCATTGATGAAACACAAATGAGCAGGAGAAGGTTTTTCAGCATACGTCTATTTTTTGAATTCTGTCCTGATGGCGACCACCTTCAAATTTTTCTTGTAAGAAAGCATCCACACATTTTTTTGCCTCTTCTTCTGATATGTACCTCGCCGGTAATACAAGAATATTGGCGTTATTGTGTTGTCGCGCCAATTGCGCTATTTCCTCTTTCCAGCACAAAGCCGCTCTGATGCCCTTGTGTTTATTAGCACTCATGGCTATGCCATTTCCACTTCCGCACAACAGGATCCCGGATTCAGCTTCCCCGGCAACAATTGCATTTGCAACAGCATGTCCAAAATCAGGATAATCAGCACGGTCTTCAGAAAAAGTACCTTTGTCATGCACCTTAATACCTTTGTTTTCAAGGTATTTGCGAAGTACCTCTTTCATTTTAAAACCTGCGTGATCCGAACCGATGGGGATGATTGTACTCATATTAATTGAAATAACCTTGGATAAAAAAGCTTTGTGCAAAAGTAGTAATCAACGTTAATTAACACTAATAAATTAAGTGATTGATAATGAGGAAGCGGAAATGCCGTTTAATTAACATTTCGTTTGTTAGCTAAATCAATTTTCGTGTATAACATTAAGCAACATTTATGCCAGTTAACCAAAAACATCTTCTGTGGAAAAATTTCCATTATTACATAATTATGTTTTAAGATTGGATGAGATTTTATCAGACCGTTTTCAAGGTTCCTAACAATCTTGATCCTGCTAAAGTTATTAAGACTCATAAGTACTAACGATTGTTAATAGGTATAACCTCCTCTGATACCCAGCCGTTTAATCCTTTAAATTTGTGTGTTACGTGTTAACTCAAATCTCCTAACTTAAAAAACAAATTTTTTAGCTGAAGTAACTAACAGTTTCAACACCTTATATATAGATACTATATTTTCTTTTTTAAAAAAATAAGATATATATATTATAATAGGTTGTAAGGTTTCTACTTCTTTCTTTCATATTGGTTTCAATTGTTTTTTCAATTATATTTATTGTTGTAAGCATGTATAAACGTTTCAGACACATATCTTTTTTATTGCTTTTTGCGGTTTTCTGTTTCTATTCTGTTGAATCTCAAACAAATCCGAACGGTTACAATAAATTTTTCTATGAAAACGGCGTTTTAAGCAGCGAAGGTCCGATGCGTAACGGAAAACCGGATGGTTACTGGAAAAATTATTATAAAAACGGAAAACTTAAAATTGAGGGCAACAGGAAAAACTTTCAGTTAGACAGTACCTGGGCGTTTTACGACGAAAAGGGCAGGCTTACCAAAACCATAGATTACCGCGAAGGGAAAAAGAACGGTCCCAGCATAGTGTATGATACCCTGCGGCAGATTCAGACCATAGAAGTTTTTAAAAACGATATCAAAGAAGGCATCACCCGCACATTTCACAAAAACGGTAAAACCAAATCAACTATTCCTTTTATCAATGGCAAACAGGAAGGAACCGCTTACGAATTCAGCGAAGATTCATTAATTACCGCCATTTCAGTTTACAAAGGCGGTATTCTGCAGGGTTATGAAAAAATCAATCAGAAAGATGCGGCCGATAAAAAACAGGGGATCTGGAAAGAATTTTATGACGATCTCGCCATAAAAAAAGAACAAAGGTTTAACGATGATTCGCTCGACGGTTATGTGAAAGAATACGATAAAAGCGGCAACCTTTTAAGCACAAAAAAATATAACAATGGCAAACAGATTTTAAAAGCACCTGAAATCGCCAATGTGGAAGTATACAGAGAAGTTTTTGAAGATGGCACACTGAAATATGAGGGTGTCTACAGTGATGGTGAAGCCATTGGTACACATTACAAATACATTCAGAAAAGACGCTGCGACAGCAGTTTATTCAGGAGAGACGATACCAGTGGTATTTTTATAAAAAGAATGGTTTGTCGCAATGTACCTGTTCCCGACAGTGCTATTGAATATTTCAGCGGTGAAGTGGTGGCCCGCGGCGCAGTTGACAGCATCCGGCAGAGACAGGGATTATGGTATGAATTTCATAACACCGGAGAATTTAAAGCCAAAGGTCTTTACAAAGATGATAACCGCATCGGCGACTGGGAATTTTTTTACAGTTCAGGAAAACTTGAACAAAAAGGGAAATACGATAAAAAAGGAAGAGCTCAGGGTATCTGGAAATGGTTTTATGAAAGCGGAAAAATATGGCGCGAAGAAATGTATGTAAACGGAAAAAGGGAAGGAGAGATGAAAGATTATGATGAGGAAGGAAGAGTGATCCTTACCGGGGCGTACATGGAAAACCGCAAAGAAGGCATTTGGGTCTACGAAACACCAGATTACAAAGAAATAGGGAATTATGTAAACGATGAACCCGACAGTCTTTGGCGAAGTTATTATTTACCCTCCAAAAAAAGATATTTTGAAGGCAGATTTGTAGCGGGTGTTCCTGAGGGAATTCATCAGGCCTGGCATTATACCGGTGCAAAGATGTATGTTGGTAACTATGTTGGTGGAATGCGTGATGGTGACTGGAAGTTTTACGACGAGAATGATTATAATTACCTCACCATTACTTATAAAAACGATATTGAAATAAAGTGGCAGGGCGAGAAGATCAGACCAACTTACGAAGAAAGCCTCAGAACGTATAACATCAGATTAAAAGATAACAAAACACAAACAATAAGAAGATAAGCCGGTATCAAACCTCTATGGCCCCTTTAAAACATCCCCAGGTTGATGAACATACGCTTAACTCGTTGCCCGTAGCGGTTATATTGTTTGATAATAAACAGATCTATTTTCTCAATAAAAAAGCGCTCGATATTTTCGAGATTCCTAAAAGTAAATTATCAGATCTGAGTAAATTTTCGCTTCTTGATTTTATTGATAAAAAACTGCATTCCCTTGTAAAACGTAACAACCGGCTCATTCTTGAAGGCGCTGAACTGTTCGCGTCTGAAAGGGAATTTTTGAACTACAAAAACAAAAAGATAGTTATTGAGGCCAACTCCAATGCTGTTTATTTTAAAGGTAAAAAAGTAATTCAAACAGTTTTTGAAGAAATATCAAGGCGAAAAAGTCTGGCTACAGAATCAGAGACCGCTAAAGACCTGTTACACAAGATCAGCACCAATTCCCTGGATGTGATCTTCCATTTTTCTTTTGTTAATCAGCTCCAGTTAAAATTCATCAGTGATTCTTCTAAAAATGTACTGGGCTTTACGCCTGGCCAGATCTATAAAGACCCTGAAATATTAAAGACGCGGGTGCATCCCGACGACAGGCATTTGCTGGTGATTTCGAAGAAGGATTATTTAAAACTACCCAAAGCCAGGCGCGACACAAAACTGATGGTGCGATTTAAGCATCGGAATGGTAAATTAAAACATCTTGAAATTGCCGCCAACCCTGTGTTTGATGATAACAATGAACTGCTTGGACTGATCGGTAATATGCGTGATGTAACTGATCGCACGGAAACGGAGGCCCTGCTGATTGAGACAAAAAACAAATTTGACCTCATCACGAACAATGGTAACGACATCATCGCTTTTTACACCTATGATCCGGAAGAAAAGTACCTGTATGTAAGTCCTAATATTAAAAAAATACTGGGTTTCGACAGTAAACAATTGCTTGCAGACAGTAGTTTTTTCACCAAACTTTTACTGAGCGATCTTGATGAATTCCAACGTTCGGAAAAACTGCTTCGTCAGAACCAGAAAAAGAACATCAGACATAACCACCATTTTTCTTTCAAGATCCTCAACAGTCGCGATGAACCGGTTGGGATAGAGAACAACCTTGTTCCGATTGTGAACTCTCAGGGAAAGATCGAATTTTTTATCAATATCCTGCGCGACATTACCGAACAAAAGGAAGCAGATATAGAAATTGAAAACCAGTACATCAACTACAGGAACCTGCTGGATAATTCTCCGGTAGCTTATGTTATTCACGACCACGGCGTGTGCCTGTATGTGAACAACGCCCTGATGCAGCTGTTTAAAGTAAAAACAAAAGGTCAGGTGCTGGGAAAATTCGCGCTCGATTTTTTTGAGGAAGAAGATCGTAAGCGCGCCATTGAAAGGATCAGTGAAATTTATCAGAATAAAAATCCGAAAAAATTCTACAATTACCAGATCCGTGATGTTGACAATAACCTGATAGAGGTGGAGATCATGTCGGTGCTGATCAAATTCAACAACAAGGATTGTATTCTCTCGCTGGTGAACAACCTGAGCGAACAAAGGCAACGCGAGCGGGAGAAGGTAAAGGCACTGATCACCGAAACCGCCAATAAACATTTGCAGAAAGAGATCAGGGAAAGGGCTCAGGTGGAAAAAACCCTCATCGAAAAAACCGCGCATCTTTCTTCTATTCTTGAAAATTCCACACATCTTATCTGGACCGTTAACAACAAACTCCAGGTGACCTCTTTTAACATGAATTTTTACAACGTGGTGTTGTTACAACACGGAATAAGGATCAAGGTAGGCGATAAGATAGATGAGCTGCTTCTGAAGAACCGTCAGCAATACATCGATTTCTGGTATACCAAATACGACACAGTTTTTAAGGGCAACAAACTCGAATTTGAAAAAGAAGACTTTAACGAGAAAAAAGTGTTCCGGAAGATATTTATCAATCCTATTCCCAACGCCAACAATGAAATAACGGAGATCAGCTGTATTGCCCACGACATCACTGATTCGAAGATCTATGAACAGAAGCTGATCAATCAAACGGGTAAACTGAGCGCGATCTTCGACAGCAGTCACCATTATATATGGACCATAGATTCGGATGAAAAGCTGACGTCGTTTAATAAAAACTACTACGAACTCATATTAACCATTTACAATACCAAACCCTATATAGGACTGGTGCTGGACAGGGGGGTTTTATCCAACAACAAGGAGTACACCGAGCTGCTGAAATACCATTATGATAAAGCTTTTAAAGGTGTGGCCAGCAGCTTTGAGATTGAGACCATCGACAAACAATTTAAAAATATTTATCTGGAAATCTTCCTTAACCCTATTTACGAAAACGGAAAAGTGGTGGAGGTTAGCGGGATAGCGCACAACATCACCGAAAAAAAGCATGTGCAGCAAAGGATGGAATTGTCGCTGAAAGAAAAAGAAGTGTTGTTACGCGAAGTGCATCACCGCGTAAAAAACAACATGCAGGTGATCAGCAGCATCCTTAACCTGCAGTCCTCGTACGTGTCAGATGAGTACGCGCTCACTTTGCTCAAGGAGAGTCAGAACAGGATCAAAACCATGGCTTATATCCACGAGAGCCTTTACCAGAACAAAACCTTTACCTCGGTTAATTTTTCGGAATACGTGCATACCCTGGTAAATAACATCGTACAGTCTTATTCTTATTCCGCCGACAAGATCAAACTAAAACTAAATGTTGAAAAAGTATCGCTTTCGCTCGACAGTTCTATTCCGACGGGGCTGATTATTAACGAACTCGTAACAAATTCAATTAAACACGCGTTTCCCGGAACCCGGGAGGGGGAAATTACGTTTAATTTATGGTGCGAGAATAATTTTGTATTTTTAGAGTTGAAAGACAATGGTGTTGGATTTGCGGAAGGTGTTGATTTTGAGAATAGCCACTCTCTTGGGCTACAGCTCGTTAACACACTTATTGAGCAGATCGACGGAAAGCTTAAGTTTAAATCTCACAGAGATCAGGGCACTGAAGTAATCGTAAGTTTTAAAATGTAAAACATAAAATGGAGAAGTTAAATATATTCATTGTTGAAGACGAGAGTATTGTTGCAAAAGACATCCAGAACAGCCTTACCAAGCTGGGCTACAATGTGGTGGGATTTGCCAACAACGGGAAGGATGCCATTGACAAGATCAATGAAACCATGCCGGATCTGGTGCTTATGGACATCATGATCAAAGGCAATCTTACCGGCATCGATGTGAGTGAGAAGATCAAGGAAAAAATGAATATCCCGGTAATTTTTCTTACCGCCTACGCCGATGAGGGAACGCTTTCGAGAGCCAAGATCACCGAGCCTTATGGTTATATTTTAAAGCCGTTTAAGGAAATAGACCTGCATTCGACCATTGAGATGGCCGTTTATAAGCACCAGAAAGATTCAGCGCTGCTGAAAGAGCGTGATTTCCTTTATTCACTTGTTGAGAACAAGGACGATAAAAGCAAGGACATTCTTTTTGTGAAATCTAACAGCCGTTTGGTGAAAGTACATTTAAAAGACATTTATTTTGTAGAGGCCCTTAAAGATTACGTGATCATCAACACCGAGAATACACGTTATACCGTTCACAGCACCATGAAAGAACTCGATAAAAAACTCGGCAACGTTGAATTTGCGAGGGTTCACCGGTCTTTCATCGCGCGGCTGGATAAAATACAGAGCATCGACAATCAGAATGTAATTCTCGAGAATGAAAGAAAAGTGATTCCTGTTGGCGGGTCTTACCGCGAAGAACTCATGCAAAAGCTGAACATGCTTTAAGCTGCAGTTGTCATGGCAGTAACACCCAAATCAAAAAGCACATTTTTTTGTCAGAACTGCGGCGCTCAGGCCGCCAAATGGATCGGCCGCTGTCCCAGCTGCAACGAGTGGAACACTTATGTTGAAGAAGTTGTCCGTAAAGAAACAAAAAACGACAGGCTTCAGTTATTCTCGGCCAATAAATCAGGAAAAGGCAGTAACAAATCAATTTTATTGCAGGACGTTGGTCTTGCAGAGTTTCCGCGCATCGCTGTTCCGGGGAAAGAACTCACGCGTGTGCTTGGAGGAGGGGTTGTTCCGGGCAGCCTGATTCTGTTTGGTGGCGAACCCGGCATTGGCAAATCAACGCTGATGCTTCAACTGGCGCTGAGGCTTAAAAACCTGCGCATTCTGTATGTAAGTGGCGAAGAAAGCGAACAACAGATCAAGATGCGGGCCGAGCGCATCGGCATTACAACAGAAACCTGTTTTATTCTGCAGGAAACCAACACGCAGAACATTTTTGAGCAGATCGCACAGATTGATCCGCAACTGGTCATTCTTGATTCAATTCAAACCCTGCACACCAATTATGTTGACAGCAGTCCGGGCAGCGTGAGCCAGGTGCGTGAGTGTGCGGCTGAATTTCTGAGGTTTGCCAAAGAAACCAATACGCCTGTGTTTATGATCGGGCACATTACCAAAGAAGGCAGCCTGGCGGGCCCGAAAGTGTTAGAGCACATGGTAGACACTGTTTTGCAGTTTGAAGGCGACAGGAACCATATTTACAGGCTTTTAAGGGCTACCAAAAACCGTTTTGGCAATACCAATGAAATGGGCATTTACGAAATGCAGGGCGAGGGATTAAAAGAGGTTTCCAATCCCTCGGAGATCCTGATCACCAACCGCGATGCAGCCACGAGTGGCGTGGCTATTGCCGCTACTATGGAAGGCAACAGGCCCATGCTGATAGAAACCCAGGCGTTGGTGAGCAGTGCGGCTTACGGTACACCGCAGCGGTCGAGCACCGGTTTTGATTTAAGAAGACTCTCCATGTTGCTGGCTGTGCTTGAAAAACGCTGTGGTTTCCGACTTGAGATCAAAGATGTTTTTATCAACATTGCCGGAGGAATCAGGGTGGAAGATCCGGGAATTGACCTCGCGCTGGTTTGTGCCATATTAAGCAGCAACGAAGATCTGCCAATTCCCCAGAACATTTGTTTTGCAGCGGAAGTGGGTTTAACAGGAGAGATACGACCAGTGAACAGGATCGAACAACGCATTTCGGAAGCCGAGAAACTTGGTTTCGAGAAGATCATCATTTCCACATTTAACCTGAAAGGACTAAGTCTGAAAAACTTTAAGATCGAAGTAATTGCTGTAAGCAAGATGGAAGAAGCCTTCGGGATCCTTTTCGGAGGTGCCTGATCATTGGCCGCTCAGACGTTTGGCTTCCGCCACATCTATTCTTTGCCCGTTTTTCATGGCAATCACAAAACAATCCTTGAACCCTTTACTGCGTAACAACGACTGGTGATCGATGGCATCTTTAAAAAGTCTGAATTTACCCGATGTGTATTTGAGCACGTTGTTCATTTTGTAAAAATCCGCATCGCGGATATCCGAGAACTTTCCCTGCTTCAGGTTAAGCTGCACATCGGTGCTGGCAAACTGCACCTTAAAAAAAATCTCATCGCTGATATCGCTGCCTTTGGTTTTACTGAACTTTTTAGCCAGCTCTGTGGCGGATAAAGCCGTATCCGACGCCTTTTCTTCCTCAGGCTCCTTGATCGTTATTTCAACATCGCCTGAATCGTTTACTTTTTGTTTTTCGGCAGATTTTGTTTTTTCTACAGCCGGCGTGGCTGTTTTAACAGGTAAAGTATCGGTTGTTTTAGGATCTTCATCCGTTTCGTCACCGGCCGTTTTCAGAGCCAGCAGGTTTTCATTTTCGAGCGGTTCCTGATTTTCATACTCGTCGTTGTATTCAATCTTTTTACCTTCCACCTCATCCTTGTATTTTCTAACGCCCCTGAAAATGGCTTTGGCCATGTAATCCTGGCCTTTTTCGCTGCCAAGAAATTTTTCTTCGAGCGGGTTGGTGAGGTATCCCAGTTCGGTAAGGATGCTTGGCATAGAAGTGCGCCACAACACCCAGATGCTCTGACGGTGAACGCCCTTGTTAACCCGGCCCGCTTTTTTTGCGTATTCCTCCTGGATCTTCATGGCCAGGTTGGCACTCTGGATCACATAAGCGGATGTGTAATTGCTCATGATGATATAACTCTCTTCGCTTTCAGGATCAAAACCGCCATATTTTTTCTGGTAGTCCTCTTCGTAGAAAATGGCGGAGTTTTCGCGGGTGGCTACTTTCATCTTGCCTTCTTCATTTTTTAATCCCATTACGTAAGTTTCAGATCCGTAAGGAACAGGATTAGCCGTTTCAACAACCACCAGTTTGCCCTTGCTGTTCCTGAAAGTTTTTGCGCGTTTTTTTCCTGTTTTGGGATCTGTGATCATTACCGGTTTTCCGGCGGCGTTACAGTGAATTGAAATAAAGAGGTCTGCCTTTGCGCGGTTGGCGATCTGCGCGCGCTCTTCTAGATCAACAAAAACGTCGGTGGTGCGCGTGTAGATGACTTTTATATCCTTAAAATTTTCTTTGAGCATTTTGCCAAGGCGGAGGGCCACAGCCAAAGACACTTCCTTCTCTTTATGCGAAACTCCCTGGCATCCGGCGACTTTACCGCCGTGTCCGGGGTCCAACACAATCGTTTTGATCACATTCACATTCACCAGCTGGTGTGTTGTAAAGCCCGCCAGTACCGCAAGAAGCCAGGAGAACGCAATAAGATATTGTAATTTTTTAACCATCGGTACCAATAAACAGCAGGCCAATACCTTAAAGTATTGTAGCTTTGTATGCTTTCGAACTTTGAAT